>JBOIGK010000355.1:0-17527 GCA_050742695.1 Advenella sp.
GTCTTGGGTTGGTCATCTTCCCCTGTGAGCGTCACTTCCACCTTCTCGTTGTCTGCTCCTGGGATGATTTTCACTGAACCATCTGTCTCATTTGGCGTGATCGTTGGTTTGTCGGCAGTGTTGGTGATTGAAGTATCGTTAATCGTTACTTCATTACCTGCGACGCCACCTACGGTATACGTGAATTTTTCTGTACCTTCCGTCACATTATCGGCTTTCACCGGCGTAATAATGGTGAACTCGGTTACGCCTGCGGGGACTTTCAGGGTGCCATCTTCGTTGACCGTCACGCCATTGGAGTAAACCGGCGTACCGAAGTCTTCTGCCGTTGCGCTGCCCGATGTGTTAATGTTGAGGCTATCATTACCGTTGTTGTTGGTCAGCTTAACCGTGGTAACAAGTTGCGCACCTTCATCCACTGATGTTGGGCTTGTGACTACGCCGCCGTTGGCGTCAACTTCGGCATTTTTGCTATCTGGTCCCGCATTTTTACCTTCCGCACCCGCTGTTTCGCCTGGCCCAGTTGTTCCTGTTGCCTTGACCGGCTCATTATCTTTCACACTATCTTGCGGAATGCTGATGACCCCTGTATTCGGATCAATCGTCGCACCCGTGTTGTTCGGTTCTTCAATTGCCCATTTACCGCCAGGATCTTTTGTTGTGGTCACGGTACTAGGCGTGTCATCTTCCCCTGGGAAGTTCACCACCACTTTCTCGTTGTTCGCCCCTGGTGTGACAGTGACTGAACCGTCTTCAGTGCTTGGGGTGATCACTGGTTTGTCGGCAGGTGGGTTAACTGACGTATCGTTGATTGTCACTTCATTACCTTGAACGCCTCCTACCGTGTAGGTGACTTTTTCTGCACCTTCCGTCGCATTATCGGCTTTCACCGGCGTAGTAATGGTGAATTCGGTTACGCCTGCCGGCACTTTCAGGGTGCCATCTTCGTTGACCGTCACGCCATTGGAGTAAACCGGCGTACCGAAGTCTTCTGCCGTTGCGCTGCCCGTTGTGCTAATGCTGAGGCTATCTGTACCATTGTTGTTGGTCAGTTTGACGGTCGTGACCAATTGGGCGCCTTCATCCACTGATGATGGGCTTGTTACTACGCCGCCATCACTGCTTACCGTCGCATTTCTGCTATCCGGTCCCGCGTTTTGACCATCAGCCGTCGCTGTAGCACCTTCATCATCCGTGCCTGTAGCATTGACTGGCGTGCCGTCTTTCACACCATCCTGCGGAATGGTGATGACCCCTGTGGCTGGATCAATGGTGGCGCCCGTGTTATTAGGGTCGTCGATTGTCCAAGTGCCATCATCCCCTTTGGTGCCGGTGACTTTCTTCGGCTCGCCATCTTCTCCAGTAAACGGTACCTCAACTTTCTCGTTGTCTGCTCCCGGAGTAACCGAAACAGAACCATCTGCTTCGCTTGGCGTGATGCGTGGTTTATCAGCGGTGTTGGTAATAGACGTATCGTTAATCGTTACTTCATTGCCATCGACACCGCCCACGGTGTATTTCACCCTTTCCGCGCCTTCAGTGGTTTTATCCGCTTTCACTGGGGTGGTGATGGTGAATTCGGTCACCCCTGTCGGTACATTTAACGTGCCATCTGGGTTAGCGGTGACTCCATCAGAATATACTGGAGAGTCGAAGTCATCATTATTTGCGCTTCCCGTCGTGCTAATGCTGAGACTATCTGTACCGTTGTTGTTGGTCAGTTTATCCGTCGTAACAAGTTGTGTCCCTTCAGCCACTGATGATGGGCTGGTCACTACGCCGCCATTGGCGTCAACTTCGGCATTTTTGCTATCTGGTCCCGCATTTTTACCTTCCGCACCCGCTGTTTCGCCTGGTCCAGTTGTACCTGTTGCCTTGACCGGCTCATTATCTTTCACGCTATCTTGCGGAATGGTGATGACCCCTGTATTCGGGTTAATCGTCGCTCCCGTGTTATTAGGATCGTCGATTGTCCAAGTGCCATCATCCCCTTTAGTGCCGGTCACTTTCTTCGGCTCGCCATCTTCTCCAGTAAACGGTACCTCAACTTTCTCGTTGTTCGTCCCTGGGGTGACAGTGACTGAACCGTCTTCAGTACTTGGAGTGATCACTGGTTTGTCGGCCGTGTTGGTGGGACCGCCGTTATCAGTGCCGCCATCGCTATTACCAGTACCTTCGCCGTTACCGTTGCCGTTGCCGTTGCCGTTGCCGTTGCCGTTGCTATCAGCATAGCCGGTGCCATCGCCATCACCGTCGCCACTACCGCCATCGCTGCCACTACTACCACCGCCAGCACCAAGTGCCACTACACCGGCAAGTACACCCGCCGCACCCAGCCAGAAAATCGCGCCTAAACCATTATCGCAATCTTCCAGCGTGCCTACTTGACCTGCTGTCAAGTCTGACAGAATCGGACCATTTTGCGTGATGGTAACAACACCTGGTTGCGCATTGGCGTCAAGGGTATTTAATACAGCAAAACAGCGATCATCACTGTTGTCGGCCTCAGCATTGTCTTCTGGCGCTTTACATTCTTTCCAAAAGCCTTCAATCGTGACTTCAATATCTTCATCTTTACTGGCTAAAACAAGATCATTTCCTTTGCGCTGTGCCGAAGTTGCACTAGGCAAGACCTTTCCGTCATTAGCAATAAGCTCATACGTTTCTTTGCTTACGGCGCTAAATTTATATTTTCCACCTTTTTCTAAAGAATATTTCTTCCCTGTAGAACGGACCAGTAAATTCAAAGACATTAGTGTGTTCCTCTATATATTAATGAAGACTGGAAAATAAAAAACCATCTTCAGTTTAAGTTTCCGACGGCCCCCTCCCTTCCGAGGAGGGAGATAGGATAATAAGCTCCCGGCAATCGTGCCTTGATACAGATCAACCCACCAGTTTCCAACGCCACGGTAGCGCGTGGTCGATCCGATAGCCTTTCTGCATGGGCCGACGCGTCGAGTCCAAACGTGAACGAGTATCTTGAAAAGATTCCTGTCAAGTCTCCAGATGGCATTGAGTGAGTCCTTGCAGAAAATACGCTGGGCGCACCAATAAAAAGACACGAGATCAATGCTCGTGCCGTTGGGTATGCGATTCGGATAAAAACTAGCGTTCCTGCAATGCCTGTTTCATTCTTGTGATTGGCTTGATCAGGTACTGAAAGACCGTTTTCTCTCCAGTTTTAATATCAATACTGGCGATCATGCCTGGAATAATCGGCATGACTTTACCGTTTTTATCGGTAAGCGTATTGTTCTCTGTTTTAACCAGCACACGATAATAGGCTTCATTAGGATTTAATTTCAAATCGCTTGGCCGTTTTTGATCGTGCAAGGTATCGGGACTGAGCAAAATCACTTTTCCTTCCAGTCCGCCATAGATGGCATAATCATAGGCAGTTAATTTAACCAGCGCATCCATGCCAACGCGCACGTAAGCCACATCTTTGGGATTGATATAGGCCTCTACAATCAGCGTATCTTCTAACGGCACGATTTCCATAATATCCTGCCCCGCCCCAATGACCCCTCCAATGGTATTGATGCGAATGTTTTTCACAATGCCACGCAAAGGCGCGCGAATTTGGGAACGCTCCACAGGGTCTGCACGCATGGTCATGTTCTCTTTCGCCTGGGCCAATTCCGCTTCCACTTTAATCATTTCAGTGCTGGCATCGGTAACATAACGATTTTTTCGGTCGATAATTTGCAGTTGTAAATCACTGGACTGGCGTTGCATTCGCAATAGCTCGACTTCAGACATTGCGCCTCGTTTTACTATAGGAATAGTGATCTGAATTTCACGATCCAAAAGTGCTTTACTTTTTTTCATACTCTCAATGGCATCTTCCAATGCCAGGCGGCGCGCCTTATATACCGATGCTTCCCGACTTTTCAGTTCTTCAGCAAGATTGTCCGGAAAGGTTAACGGCAGTTCATAGGCTTCGGCTTTCAATCGCTCGAACATGGCTTCCAGATTTTCTACTTTTGCCCGACTTTCTCTTAAAATGGCCGAACTACGGGTGTCATCCAGTTTTAGCAACACCTGCCCCTTTTCCACGACATCCCCTTCCTTGACCAGCATTTGGCTAATAATTCCAGGATCCAGACTTTGAATGACTTGTTCACGACTACTTGGAATAATGCTCCCTTGCCCACGGGTGACTTCTTCCAACTTACTGTTATATGCCCAGATAACAAGTACTACGAGAAAAATAAATAGTAAAATCAACACCCAAAATAGCCCTTTGTGCTTTTCATGCTGGAGGGCCGCATTCAGGTCGGTCAGCAGTCGTAAATCCTTATTGCTGTAGTTTCCTTCAATTTCTATTTGATCAAGGGCAATTTTTTTTGTTTGCCCTTTTTCTTGTTGCTGCGAAACTTGGTGAGAAGATTTGGCAACTATGTGCTTACCTTTTCCTTTTGGTTTTTTAGCCTCATGTTCAGTTTGGTTGTTTTGTTCAGCAGGGATGTTATTTGTCATTACCTTTTTCCCGATTGACTTATTTCTGTTTATCTTCTATTTGGTTTCGTTCGGCTTCTTGTTGATTTTGACTCAAGCGCTGCAATACCGCCTCGCGTGGCCCATCCATGACCACTTTGCCCTGGTCGACTACAACAATGCGATTTACGATATGCAATACTTGCGGTCTATGGGTAACCACCAACAGCGTTTTGTTGGCCGCCCAATGGGCGATAGATTGCAAGGCTTGTCTTTCGCTTGCCTGATCCAGGCCTGTGGTCGGCTCGTCAAGTAGCACAATGCGTGGTGAACGCAAGGTCATTCGCGCCAGGGCAACTACCTGGCGTTGCCCCCCTGACAACCCCAACCCACCTTCACCAATGGGCATATCCAAGCCTCTTGGGTGATGGCGAATAATCTGATCGAGCCCAAAACGGGAAAGAGCACGTAGTAAATCCTGGTCAGAAGAAAAGCCATCTGCACGAGCCAGATCCAGGTTTTCCCTTAGGGTGCCTAAAAAGAGATGCGGATTTTGTTCAAGCAACAGAATTTGATAGCGCAAAAAATTCGGATCAATTTGGCGCAAATCCACGCCGTCCAGAGTGACGCTTCCTTGGTCGGGTTCATAAAGCCCCAAGCCAAGTTTTAGCGAGGTCGATTTTCCGCTACCGATTTTGCCAAGAATACCAACTTTCTCTCCTGGTCTGATTTGCAAATTAAAATGAGAAACAACAGGCGGCATCTCTTTATGATAGGTAAAGCTCACGCTATTAAAGCTAAGATGCCCTTGAACCTGCTTCAAGGTGACATAATTACGGCTACTATCGCGCTCTGTTTGACGCTCAACAATACCATTTGCAACTTTTAATGCCAGCCAGGCCTGTTGAAAACGGGTTGCCAATCCTGCAATTTGCCCAAGGGGGGATAGTGCACGGCCGGACAGAATGACCGAGGCAATAAGTGCCCCCATGGTGATTTTGCTGGACGGATCAGGGCTATGAATAAGATAAGTCCCAACCAAAACCAGAATAACCGTGTTAAGTTGCTGTAGCATCACGGAAAAATAAACGACAAAATTGCTGGTATCTTTTACTTTTATGGACGACGCCGACGCTTTTGCGGTGTAATGATCCCAGCGTTTTTGCGCCCAATTGAGCGCATTATTGGTTTTAAGGGTTTCAATGCCGTCAATCGCCTCTACCGCCAGCCCTTGTCGTTGCGAAGATTCCTTCATGGATTCATTAATATATTTGGACAACGGCATTTGCGCCAATATGCCTACCAAAATGACAATAGGAATAATGCAAAGTGGCACAAGCGCCAGCTTTCCTCCCACCAAAGCAATAACACCAACGAACAACAACAAGAATGGGAAATCGACAAGGGTAAGCAAACTGGCGCTGGTCATAAAATCGCGCACAGATTCATATTCCCTTAGGTTGCTTGCATAAGATCCAGCAGAGGCGGGACGATCTTTCAGATTGACCGACATGACTCGTCTGAACAGGGCAGTGCTGATAATCAAATCGGCTTTTTTGCCCGCAATGTCGGTCAGATGTCCTCGAATCAGCTTGGCGATAAATTCAAATAAAATCGCAATGATTACCCCAATGCTCAGTACCCAAAGGGTGTCATAGGATTTATTCGGAATGACACGATCATAAACATTCATCACATATAATGAACTCACCAAGGCTAGGAAGTTGATCATAAATGTGGAAATAATGACCTGGTAATAATATTTCCTAAAGCGCCAAATCACTTTGAAAAACCAGGCTTTCGGCATTTCGTATTCAGGCAATTCCGAACGCGCATCTATACTTACCCGTGGTTTGATAAACCAGCAATAGCCTAAATAGCATTCATTAAGTTGCTCGTAAGTGACCACTTGGGAAATGCCATCGAACTGCTGAAGTCTGTATTCGCGTGCTTTTCCTCGTCCGGTTATTGCGGTAATAACGGCAGCTTCTTCATTTTTCAAGATCACAACCACCGGCATGGCCAGTTGAGGAATATCAGCCAGATCCCGTAACATCAGATCATTTTCAAACCCCTCTGATTTGAGATATTCAATCAGAGACTGAAAATCAATACCCATGTTTTCTGTACGAATGGTATGGGCGGTAAGGGTTGCCACGGACAAATGGGATCCCAATAATTGGGTGGCAAGAGATAAGCTATCTATAAGTGATTTCATGATTTCCTACTTATAGATTGACTGTTGTTGAGAAAGAATACCGCTCCACTGGCTTAGCATGCCTTGCGAGCGTAAATAGTCAAGCACCGCATGGCGCAGGGCGTTTTGCGTGGTGTTATATGCCATTTCAACGTTGGTCAGCTCGCCTTCTGCGTTAAGCAGTTCAATAAGCGTTTTGCGAGCAATCTGGAACTGCAGTTTATAAAACTCAACTACCTTTTTTGATGAAGCTATCTGGCGTTTTAATGTAGATAGCGCAATTTTATTTTGTCTTAAGTTAATTTTTGCAAGTTGTGTAGACTCTTCAATACTACGTGCTACCTGCCGCAGGCGTTCTGATGCAGCCTCCATTTCGCTGGCTTTTTCGCGTACGGAATAGCTAGATGGCCGATTGAATAATTGCCAGGATACATTTATGCCCACTCCACGATTATGCCTATTGGCCGTTCCCACCAGATTAATCGAAGGATAAGTTTTGCGTTTTTCGGCTTCTATGTCCGCCTTTTTACTCTCTAGCTCAGCCTGTTGCGCAAGATAGGTTGGATTCTGGGTTTGATCCTCAAGGGTATATTTTGCAAGCAATGTTTTTTCATCAATTTTCGCAAAAGGATCTGTCAAGCGAGCGGCGCTCACTGGCTGCATGCTATAGCTCGAAAGACGGCTTAGCATATTGGCAAGATTACGTTGTTCCGTATTAATTTGTTGTTCTACCATCATTTTACGTGCTTGCGCTTGGACAAATTCCGACTCTCGCCCTTCATCATTAACGGCAATGGTTCGAATACTTTTAACAATCGCGTTATGACGCTTCAAGCTATTTTTTAAAATGGCAATGGCCTGCTTCGATTGCAATGCATTCAGGTAAAGATCGGTGATAGCGCTTGCCAGTTCTTCCCTTGTTTCATCATATTTGAAGAAAAAATAACGTTCGTTCTGCTTATTCTTATTGACTTCGGCATCAATGGCCCCAAAGGTATATAAATTCATATCTACCCGTACACCCGGATCAAATTGCCTTGAACGACGATCATTCTCATATTTATATTGTTGGACAATAGGCTGGTCGCCCGTTGCTGTAACCACCGGCAAGTGTAAGGCCTCGGCTTGTGAGGTGCGGTGCTGCGCCGATTGATAAGCGGCTTGTGCCTCTTTCAAGACAGGATCACTCGTTAACGCATAGTGCAAAATGGATTGCAAACTTTCAGCGTACACATTAGCGCCAGGCGCTAATGACAGTGCCGCAACCGACATAACCGAAGCTGATATTTTTTTTATTTTTACAGGGATTGATATTGTCATTGCTAATATTATTTCTGTTAAGTTAAGAAAAGATGGCTAGCACAATGCCAGACGACCAACAAAGGGCGAGGGATGCGACCTGCCCTTTGTCAGCAATCCCAAACCCCTTGTTCCCACGGGTTTGCTTAAATTAAAAGATTGGTTGGCGTTCCAGGCTACGAGCCCCCACGCCTTGTTGGATGTGAACAATAATTTTCACCATCTACCCATTTGTCATAAGTGACGGTATTTAAGGTATGTGCGTCGTCATATTTGGTATGAGTCATTTCATATGACTTCAGCGTGCTGGGTGATGTTTGCAGATGCATCACTGAACTTAACAATGAACTTAAGGCCGGTTTACTCGTTGCCTCATTTACTCGTTGCCTCAATATGACGGGCTTTAACCTGGAACACATCATTTTTACAGATGTCAATCTGGCTGATGAATTGACGACTTCCTTTTTCGTTCTCATCAATAAGCATGTGTTCAAAACCCGCAGGGCTATTGATGTCGAACTGCATCACAAGATTGCCACCATCCCGGAACGAATTAATAAATTTAAAGACTTAGATGAGCTCCTTAAACATTAATTAAAAAGATGGAAAATAAAAACTACCTTGAATGTAGACTTACCTGCGGTAAAACCCACGGTTTCAAGAAGCTGCTCAGAGTAGCAAGCTCCCAACAATCACGCCTTGATATAGATCAAGCAACCAGTCCAGCGCCGCGGCAACAATTGGCTGTTCCAATGGTTTTTCGCAAGCTTGCGCTGAATCCACATTGACATGGCCGCACATGCGGCCATTGTTTTTTTGGTTCTCGGTTTGGGCGGGCTGGTTGTGTGGCAACCATGCTTCGATCCTGCTATCGGGATGAGCCGGCAAGCACGTGAGCACGTCCTTCATAGACTTGCAGTTTATGACCGTTCAGCCGTGCCGGCTGGACCAAGCGCTTGACGGCGGCCGTGTAATAACCCTGTGATAATCAGCACATGGGATAATTGGAGGACGGCAGCATGGGCAACGTTGCATGCCGCGACCCTGCCCGCCCCCCTACTCGATACGCTCACCTTTCCTATCGCTTTAAGCCGTCTCGCCTTGTGATTTCAGAACATAGTGGCGCGCCACCGCTTAGCCTGCCGCCTGTACCTTGAGCCAGGATTCAAACAAGGTCAGCGCTTCAGGATAGGTATCGGCTTTCGGATAACCAAAATAATAGGCCGTATCCACTGGTAACGTGGCCGATACCGGCATCACGTAGCGTCCACTTTTAATATGCTCACGGGCAACAAAAGCCGGCACCAGCGCCACGCCCAGCCCCGCATCTACTGCAGCCAGCAGCATGGTGAACAGTTCATAGCGGGGTCCACCCAGTACCAGAGGCGTAAATGGCACGGCGTTATGTTCATACCAACTGGGCCACGCATCGGGACGTGTCATCATGTGCAAATGCGTCAGTTGCGCCAGCGCCCCTGCCCCTTTTACCTTTGCGCGGGCCAGCAATTGCGAGGAACACACCGGCACCAATTCCTGTTCACGAAACAGCATGACGCCTTGGGTGTTTGGCCAGGGCTGTGCAGCATGATAAATGGCGCCATCCACCGGCACATCGGTAAACTGGAACGGATGGGTGCGTACCGACAGGCTGATCTGGACGTCGGGCCAATGGCGCTGGAAATCGGCCAGCCGGGGAATCAGCCAGGTGGTGGCCAAGGTGGGCAGCGTTGCAATATGCAGGCTTCGTCCCAGACCCGAACGGCTCATCAGCCCAAAGGTATCCTTTTGCAGTTGTTCCAGATGATGGCGAATGCGCGCAGCGTACTCCGCCCCCTGCGTCGTGAGCGATATGCGCCGGCGTACGCGATTGAACAGCGTCACACCCAATCGGGCCTCCAGCCCTTCGACTTGCCGAAATACCGCACTATGGGTCAGCGACAATTCTTCGGCCGCCCGTGAAAACGAGCCCAGCCGGGCGCAGGCCTCAAACGCCTGCAACGCGCCCAGGCTGGGAATACCTTTACGCATAGCCCTCTCCCGTATGAAACAATCTGAATACAGCGCACGACATTGTGCATTTTTATCAATTGATCATTGATAATTTAACACATACAATGCATTCATCCAGGCTGTGCTGAACCATCAGCCCGTCAAAACCCAAACACCGTCATTCATAAATACAGACAGGAGCCATATATGTCCTCTAACCCCTCATTCCACTGGGACGATCCTCTGTTGCTCAATGCGCAGTTGACCGACGAAGAACGCATGATTCGCGATGCCGCTGCGGCATACTGCCAGGACAAATTGGCGCCCCGTGTATTGGAAGCTTTTCGCCACGAGAAAACCGATCCTGCCATTTTCAGCGAAATGGGCGAGCGGGGCCTGCTGGGCCCCACCATTCCTGAACAATACGGTGGCGGCGGTCTGAACTACGTCGCCTACGGGCTCATCGCGCGCGAAGTGGAGCGCATAGACTCGGGTTACCGCTCCATGATGAGTGTCCAGTCTTCACTGGTGATGGTGCCGATCAATGAATTCGGCAGTGAAGAACAAAAATCCAAATATCTGCCCAAACTGGCCTCTGGTCAATGGATTGGTTGCTTCGGCCTGACCGAGCCCAATCACGGCTCTGACCCGGATGGCATGGAAACCCGCGCAAAAAAAATCGACAGTGGCTACAGCCTGAGCGGCAATAAAATGTGGATCACCAACTCTCCGATCGCAGATGTGTTTGTTGTAAGGGCACGTTGTGTCGGCGGCGATTTTGACGGGAAACTCCGTGGCTTCATTCTGGAAAAAGGCATGAAAGGCCTGTCTGCACCTGCCATCCACGGCAAGGTCGGCCTGCGTGCCTCTATCACAGGTGAAATCGTGATGGACGACGTGCAAGTGTCTGATGAACAGATGCTGCCGGGCGTAAGCGGTCTGCGCGGTCCCTTTACCTGCCTGAACTCTGCACGCTATGGCATTGCATGGGGTGCGTTGGGTGCGGCTGAAGCCTGCTGGCACATGGCCCGTCAATATACGATGGATCGTAAGCAGTTTGGTCGCCCGCTGGCACAGAACCAACTGATTCAGAAGAAACTGGCCGACATGCAGACGGAAATTACGCTCGGCCTGCAGGGCTGCCTGCGCCTGGGTCGCATGAAAGACGAAGGCACGGCTGCCGTTGAAATCACATCTATCATGAAACGCAATTCCTGCGGCAAATCGCTGGATATCGCCCGTATGGCGCGCGACATGCTGGGCGGCAATGGCATTTCAGATGAATTTGGCGTAGCCCGCCACTTGGTGAATCTGGAAGTGGTCAATACCTACGAAGGCACACATGATGTCCACGCCCTGATTCTGGGTCGTGCACAAACCGGCCTGCAGGCGTTCTACTAATCATCGAAAAGGATGCTGTAGTTCACAGCATCCGCAGGACACATCAGGTCAGACAAAAGCCAGCATCGGGTACCGCATGCTGGCTTTTTTATTCGTTTTTATTATTCTTTTTTTTATTGCTTTTTGTTATCTCAGTCGACTTTTCATGCAGACCCCTTTGCCTTCGACCATGTTATCGACTAGCCTGCCGGTAAACGCTTGCGTGTACGGGTAGTAGGTCTCGCAGTGTGAGCGCCAGGCAGGCAATTGGTGCAAATGCAATTCAAATGCAATAAGCGCCGCTTTCCTGTGAGCCTGACTGGCCAACTCCCCTCTTTGCTGTCCTGCCAGTTAGCTGGCTGATTTCTTATGCGCCGGCCAGCAGGAAAACACCATAAGCAGAAATGACGCCGCCCAGTACACGTGAGAACCATGCGCTATGATGCTTGAGCTGCATTCCTCCCAATAGTCCTGCGAAATGCAAACCGAATGTCGCAAACATAAAGCCGGCGACAAACGGTATAGCAGCATTGCTTGCTGGCATTTCCATCCCGTGCGCCAACCCGTGAAACAAGGCAAATACGCCAACAATGACAAAGCCGAGCATCTCATTGATGGGCTTTCTGGTTGCCACCAATAGCCCCAAAATTAATAGCGAGGCCATGATCATGGGTTCAACCAGCGGTAGCTGCACGCCCATGATGCCAAGCATTGCCCCTGCAAACAACATTATTAGAAACACCACCGGTGCGAGCATGGCCCGGCGCAGGCTCTGATGGGTCAGGGCACTCCAGAGACCGACCGCCAGCATCGCCAGCAAATGATCCAGACCCGTCAGAGGATGCAGGAACCCGGCTGCAAACATGCTGTGTTGCGCCTGGTCAATGTGACCTGGATGCGCAAAAACCGCAGTAGCAGTCAGGCCCAATAGCGTTCCGATCGCAGTCGTCACTGTCACGGGTTTCAAAAAAATACGCATATAAACCTCCTAGGCTGGTAATAATTACTATGGCTTTGCCGCATACTGGCGCGGCAGTCAAAAGGCATCAACCGAAATTTCCGTTGCAACATATTCAACGATGCACATGCGGATGTGTCTCATCCCCATGGCGATGTATATAACCCCCTTGTTCTGTTGCATGAAAATGGGGCGCCATCGGACCGGGGTCTGTGGGTATGTGCGTGCCACTGACGTGCGCCTGATGCAAATGTCGAACCCAGTCGCAAAGCGCCTTTTCCGTATCGGGATATTTTTTGGAGTGAGCAAGCACGGGCGCGCCACCTCGTGCCGCCCGGGCGTCCTTCAGCATTTGTTCGACATCTACGTCAACGTGTGGCCCAAGGTCTACCTTATTGACGATCAGCAAATCCGCGCGGCCGATACCCGGTCCACCTTTGCGCGCCACGTCGCCACCACCGGCCACATCGATCACGAAAATCTGCGCATCCACCAGGGATGGAGAAAAAGTGGCAGTCAGGTTATCGCCGCCACTCTCGATAAGCACAATGTCCAGCGGCGCGAAGTCCTTCTCCAGATCTTCGACGGCGAGCAGATTCATTGTGACGTCGTCGCGTATGGCTGTATGCGGGCATGCACCGGTTTCTACCGCCCGAATGCGTTCAACCGGCAGCACGCCTTCGGCCCTCAGGAAACGGGCATCCTCATCCGTGTATATGTCGTTTGTAATTACGCCGATCTGGAACTCATGACGCAAGCTTCGGCACAGCGTGGCAACGACCGAACTTTTGCCGGTGCCCACCGGTCCTGCCACGCCCAGTCGCAATGCACGCGTACGAGTATTTTCAGTTTGTGTATTCATAGTCGTTTCCTTGTTCAATAATTTCAGAAGATGGGATAGCCTGGTCGGGCCTATGCCGGTCACGACCGCCGTCCCGATCATCACGGACAGGCTCGGTGACCGCAACGGACCACCGTCCTCCCAGCAGATTGATGCCGTGCTCCAGGCGCTTGCGCAATGTCCAGGTTTCCGCTGCGAGTGCACTGATAATGACTGCGGGCCCCTCTAGCGGCAACAGCGCCGCATCGGCGGCAAACAAATTGGTTTCAGGCTGGGTTGTACACCATTGCGGGTCAACAACGAGCACCACGCCCATACACTTGTGCTTGCCGGCCACCGCGCAACTGCGCCACCCCACCGCGTCCGGCCCGATTTGCTGTTGCTGGCTGAACAAAGGTTCACCATCCCGTTTGACGCGCAGGGTCTGAAGAAGATTTCCAGGTTGCTCTTTGTGTCGTCCGAACTGCAGTTCATCGCGCATGAACAGGCGCGCGCTGGCAGCCAGTTCGATATTGATCGCGTGAATGTGATGACACCCACGCGCAGCAATCACCGGTTCGGCCATCCAGACAAACGTGGCATTGTCTTCCACGGCAATACTGATTCTCATACTGGACTGTCCGCCGCGTGCGCCAGGAAGCAACAGCGTAGATGAAATCTCATTAAGCAACAAAGTACTGCCTGCCCCCACGCGAATATTCAGCTCGAAATCGTCCCCTCCCAGAGGACCCGCTGCGCCCGAGACGAGCGATACCCGTGCCACTGAACCAGCACGCAACACCTGCGGTTCCGGTTCTTTGGACTGCGTCGGACGCAATATCAGCGGCGCCTGGGAACGCAGGGTATGTACTCTGCTGACAGGACGGCCGGTATGGTCGAGGTCTTGACGGGTGGCAAGCGTTGCCCGGGCAGTCATAACACCATGCAGGTGGCTTGGATGATCACGAAGCAAAGAGACGTACCCCCCAATTTCTGTGGTGTTCAGCGGCCAGATCGAGCAAAGGCGTCCCCAGGGCCGGCAAATCGTCGGGCGGCGTGTCTGCGTGCTCGCCCGCCTGCTGCGCCAGCGTATCAAGAAAATCGGTCAGGCGCGCCAGAGCCGCCTGCACGGCGAACGGATCGACACTAAGCACTTTGACCGCCGCCGCTGCTGGTCCGGCCACCGACTCATGCAACACAATCTGTGCCGCTTCCTTGGGCTCCAGTCCGAATGCCGCAGCCGCCATGCCGTACACCACAGGCTGGTGCATATCGCGCCGCAAGTGGGTGGGCACGTCGATGGATCGAATATTGGTGACGGCACGCAATAACTGGCGGCCGAGCGCCCTGGAAACAGCACGGGTCGCTTTGGACGGCATGCGAACATCCAGTTGCCTGTCCAGTTCGCAAAGCAACGCATACTGTCTCGTCTGTGCCGCCCGGCATGCGGCAGCGGCAAACGATGCGGCCACCAGACCGGCTGTCGCAGCGCGCCCCTCGAGAAAGCCTTCCAGGCCGGTTACATCAGTCAGCCCATGGATATGCACCGTTGGCTCAAGGCCGCCGGAATGGGCATAACCACCAGCTGGCAGACGTCCGTCTGCCAGCAATAACAGAGCGGCACTATGCGCCATTGCTTACCTCTCTTCAGAATAGAAAGTATCGTTGAGCCATGGGAACCTCTACTGCCGGCTCATGATCGATTAGCTCCCCGTCTACTTTGACGGCGTAGCTGTCGGGATCCACCTCTATATGTGGCAATGCTGAGTTTTCGGGCAGATCAGCCTTGCTGCGGCTCCGGCAATTTTCGATGGCGACCAGAGGGCGCCTGATATTTAAGCGGCCAGCAAGCCCGTCGTCAATAGCCACCTGCGAAACAAAAGCCACGCTGGTAGCAGCGGCCGCCGGCGAGTACACATTAAAGCCAATGCGTTCGAGCACCGGTTGCGGTGTGGGAATGGATGCATTGGGGTCGCCAAGCGCCGCAGTCGCGGCCATTCCGCCCTTAAATACAATCGTAGGACGTATGCCGAAAAGCGCAGGCTGCCAAAGCACCAGATCAGCCATTTTCCCCACTTCGATGGATCCGACGAATTTTTCCAGTCCATGGGCGATAGCAGGGCAAATGGTATATTTGGCCACATAGCGTCGTGCCCGGTGATTGTCAGCCAACGTATCGCCTGGCAACGAGCCGCGAAGCTGCTTCATTCGGTGTGCCGTCTGCCAGGTACGGATGACAACCTCACCAATACGACCCATCGCCTGTGCATCGGAAGACATGATCGAGAGCGCGCCAATATCATGCAGCACATCTTCGGCAGCAATCGTGCCTGCCCGTACGCGACTTTCGGCAAACGCAAGATCATTGGGGACCCGGGGATTCAGGTGGTGCGCCACCATGACCATGTCCAAATGCTCGTCCACCGTATTGCGGGTAAAAGGACGGGTCGGGTTGGTAGAGGCGGGCAACACATTGGGTTCCCCGGCGATCCGAATAATGTCGGGCGCGTGCCCTCCGCCGGCACCTTCGGTGTGGAACGAGTGAAACGTGCGTCCGGCAACGGCCTTGAGCATATCCTCGACAAACCCAGCTTCATTAAGAGTATCGGAGTGAATCGCAACTTGTACCCCGGATGCGTCTGCTACCTGAAGCGCTGCATCAATAACCGCCGGCGTGGCGCCCCAGTCTTCATGGACTTTGAAGCCGCCCACACCCGCACGCAATTGCTCCCACAAGGATTCATGGGATACCGTATTGCCGCGCCCCAGAAAAAGTACATTCACGGGCCACGGCTCAAAACCTTCGAGCATGCGCTCCATCCACCACGCACCGGGCGTGGCCAGGGTCGCCTTGGAGCCTTCGGTCGGCCCGGAACCGCCCCCCGTCACCGTCGTGGTGCCAGAGGCCAATGCGATTTGCAGCATCTGCGGGCCAACGAAATGAACGTGCGTGTCAACTGTGCCCGCTGTCATGATGAGCCCATTGCCCGACATGATCTCGGTAGAAGGTCCGATCACCAGATCGGGGTGCACGCCATCCATGGTATCGGGGTTGCCGGCCTTACCCAGCGCCACGATACGGCCGTCTCGAACCCCAACGTCGGCTTTGATAATACCCCAATGATCGAGAATAATAGCGCCGGTAATTACCAAATCGGGGGTTCCTTCGGCACGTGTGGCACAGGATTGCCCCATCGACTCCCGCACTGATTTGCCGCCACCGAAAACCGCTTCGTTGCCGCCCCCACACAGGTCTTTTTCGACTTCGATCAACAGATTGGTATCGGCCAGCCGGATGCGATCACCCGTGGTCGGACCATATGAAGCCACATATTCAGATCGGGAAATCTTTGTCATCCAGACTGCCTCCGCACAAACCTCGCAAACCGCGCACGATGCGCCGACCCTGTATATCGACCAGCTCCACCTCGACCGCGGCACCGGGTTCGAAACGCACGGAACCACCAGACAGTACGTTCAGCCGTTTACCCCAGGCACTGGCGCGGTCAAACTCCAGGGCCGCGTTGACTTCAGCGAAATGAAAATGCGAACCTACCTGAATCGGACGATCGGCGCCATTGACTACCATAAGCGTTATGACCGGCATCCCGACATTGATTTCCACGTCCTGAGTGCAATACAGGATTTCGCCAGGAACCAGCGGGACCGATTCATCAAATTCATCATCAGACTCTCGTCGCGGCGCCTGTCGCTCTCCGGTGCCCGCCCGACGGGGCGAGCTGGGACTACTGACACCCGAAGAATGTGTTGGTCCCTTGCCCGACGATTCCAGGTCAGGATAATCGCGACCCGGATCATCGGAGGCATGCACCGGTTCTCCTGCATCGGCAGGAAGGGGATCTGGATTTTCAAAGGGATTGGGTTTATCTTTCATGAGATAGGCCCGGTGACGGTAACCAGCTTCGTTCCGTCTGGAAACGTGGCCTCTACCTGAACCTGACCCAGCATTTCCGGAACGCCTTCCATGACATCGTCACGCGTGAGCACATGGCGCCCGGCTTCCATCAAATCAGCAACAGTTTCCCCGTCACGGGCGCCTTCGAGCAGAAAGGACGTGATGTAGGCCGTAGCCTCGGGCAAATTCAGTTTCAGGCCACGCTGCTTGCGCTCAAGCGCCAGCTTGCCGGCAGTGTATACCATCAACCGTTCCTGTTCATACATACTCAAAAACATGGCAACCCTTCTTTACATGTATTTCACATGAAATTCAAAATGTCGAACCAAAGCTATTTGATATGCATGGGGCTCCTTCTTTGCGAAGCCCGATTGCTTGCAAAAATACTAGCACGGGTGGGTGACCCCGTCAATGTCGATGAGGCCGCCATCGAGTGCGTTGCAAGTACGGTTCAGGTTCTTGCGCCTTCTCCCATGGCAGGGAAAGTTTGCGGGAAAAACACGCAAAAGCGCCTCCGGACGGAGG
>JBOIGK010000356.1:0-19948 GCA_050742695.1 Advenella sp.
GTGGAGACGACAGGGATTACCCTGTAAAAAATCATGCAACCTGAATATTCATTGTCACACAGAAAAAATACACATATACTTGTATACAGGTATACAAAAAGGAGCAAACATGGTTGCTTATCTGGAACACGCTTTTGATCCGCTCTGGGTCAAAGTTGCCAATACCTTGCGAGATCAAATCTTACAGGGGCATATCAAGCACGGGGAACTGCTTTCCGAAAACAAGCTCGCCAGCGAATTTGAAGTCAGCCGTACGCCGGTGCGGGAAGCTTTGCGCCTTCTCATGGAAGAAGGATTGGTTGAGATGTTGGCGGGCCGCAAGGTCAGGGTGGTGATCCCGCGTCTGGAGGACATCACTGAAATTTATCAAATACGCTGGATCCTGGAGTCGGCGGCGTTGCATGAATTGGGCCAGAACCCGGTGCTTGCCAAGAAAGTGTCCGGTGAACTCAGGGCCTGTCTTGAGCAGGCGCGCCAGGCGCTGGATAACAAAAGCGTAACGCAATTGGCGACAGCGAACGAAAAATTCCACGGAGTGCTTATTTCTGCTCTAAGGAATCAGCGCATCAGCGCGCAATTTAAGACGATACACAATTTGATTACGCTGTATCGACGACAAACTTTGGAAAGTGACAGTTGGGCAGTGACAGGCGATGAAGAGCATATCCAATTAGTGCATTTCATTGAGCAGGGTGCTATTGACCAGGCCCTGGATCTGCTCAAACGGCACCTGTGTGAGGCCAAGAAAGTATTGCGGGAGTATTTGGAGCAATAACTTGCAAACATAAAAAATCAAGGAGACAAGCCATGATTAGACTAAGACATAGTATGGGAGTACTTCTGGCGGCGCTGTTAGTGCAGACGCCTGCCTGGAGCGAGGAGTTTCCAAAACGTCCCGTGACCTTTCTTGTACCTTTTCCGGCAGGGACAGCAACTGATGTGATCGCACGAATTGTTGGCAACGAACTTGGCAATAAATGGGGGCAAAGCGTTGTTGTGGATAACAGGCCGGGAGCCGGCGGCAATATCGGCAGCGAATCAGCCGCCAAGGCGAAGGCAGATGGTTATACGGTTCTGTGGGCTACGGTAGCCAACTCCATAAGCACTACACTGTATAAAAATCTTCAATACAACTTTCGGGACGATTTTGACGCGGTAACTTTAGTGACAAAGCTGCCGCTTGTCTTGGTCACTAACCAAAGCCGCAACTATGGAACGGTACCGGACATGGTCGAGTTCTCCAAAGGTCATAAAGAAGCACTGACCTTCGGCTCGGGCGGTGTGGGCACCAGTAATCACCTGGCTGGCGAAATGTTGAATGTGCTAAGCGGCACCGAGATGGTACATGTTCCTTATAAGGGGACGCCCAATGCCTACTCTGACCTGATTGCTGATCGAATATCGGTAATGTTCGACAATATTGTGCCTGCGATGGTGCAGATCAAGACCGGCAAGCTAAAGCCACTGGCCGTGGCCAGCCTTGATCGCAGTCCTCAGTTGCCCAATGTGCCGACCATGAATGAGTCGGGCTATCCCGGGTTTGAGGCTGTCTCGTGGCTGGCGATGGTGGTACCTCACGGAACACCCGTGGATATCGTTGAAAAAATCAACCGAGATGCCGTAGCGGTCCTTAGCGATCCCAAAGTGCAGGAAAAGATGACTACTTTTGGGGCTCAGGCCGAACCGGGTACGCCTGCCGAGCTTGACGCCTTTATTGACAATGAAATTACAAAATGGGCAAAAGTCATCAAGCAGGCAAATGTGACTGTTCAGTAGCTACAGTCGCCTTGTTATTAGTCAGGATTTAATTAAAAAACAATGAGAGATGAGGTTTGTATGAGTATCAAGGACGTTCAAGAAGACTATGTCGAACCCGCCAAGCGGCTACCCACGTTGATGCAGGTAGACGTAGTGGTGGTCGGCGGCGGTACGACCGGCCCCTTTGCTGCCATCAGTGCGGCACGGCAGGGCAAAACGGTCGCACTGATAGAAAGGTTTGGATCGCTCGGCGGAAATCTTACCTTGGGGTTGAATACCAAACCCTCGGGGGCGCTCATAGGAGGCCTGCCTCTGGAAGTTTGGAATCTGGCCCGTACTGAGGGTGGTGCGGGTGACGATTACATGGCACTGACCAAGACCGGAGGCATGAAAATAGCCTCGCCTTGCGATCCGGAGATAATGAAAATATTGCTCACCCGCTTGTGTGTTGATGCCGGGGTACAGATTCTGTTCGAGACTTTCGTTTCTGCGCCGATCATCAATGGAGATGCCGTTGAAGGGGTAATTATTGAAAGCAAGGCAGGCCGCCAATGCATCCGGTCCAAGATCGTGATTGACTGCTCGGCCGATGCGGACATGGCTTATAAAGCGGGTGCGCCATTTGTAATGGGCTCCGGCGGTAAAGAAGAAAAAATGCAGCCAGTCTCAATGTACTTCACGATGTCAAATGTAGATTTGCGCCGCCTGGCTCAGTGGGCTAAAACAACAGACGACGTACCGGCGCAGGCTATTCCTGATACTGATGAGGGTCTGGAGTATGGACTTTGGCTGACGGGTTTTAACAAATTACTGAAGAAATTCCAGGACGAAGAAGGCATTGTCCTTCAGCGCGACAATATTACGCTGAAGACGGCCAACGGTGTCTTGTATGTTAACGGTACACGCGTGCTGGGTGTCGATGTGTTTTCGCCTAAGGAATTTAGTGATGCGCTGATTGAATGCTATAGGCAGATTGAAGGCGTAGCCAAGTTTTTGAAAGATAGAATTCCAGGGTTTGAACAGGCTGGCATCGGACAGATTGCACCGGTCCTTGGCGTGAGGGAAACTCGTCACATCCAAGGCGAATATACGCTGACCGGGAAAGATTCTATTGAAGGCACGCGCTTTAAGGACAGCATCGCAGCAGACGTGTCCGCTCTGGATATCCACGACCCCAAAGGCGGAGACGTCGACTTCCAGGGGATGAAGCCTTACGAAATTCCATACCGAAGTCTGATCCCGTTAGGCATCGAGCAGTTGCTGGTGGCTGGCCGGGCAATCTCGGCCGACCATGACGCGCATGCCCGCTCCAGAAATATGCCGGCATGTATGGCGATGGGCCAAGCGGCGGGGATTGCGGCATCGGTGGCGATTGATGATGGCGTGTCGGTTCGTAAAGTGGATGTAACCAAGGTACAGTCGATCTTGTCGAAGATGGACATGCCGTTGCATGCTGAAGATGTCGTGCAATAAGGGGGCGCCTATCAATGACGTGCCATGTCGACTACTATTTCAGTGTCGCCAGCCCGTGGACGTATCTCGGCCATGAGCGGTTCAGTAAGCTGGCCGAGAGACATGATCTTGATGTGTCTTTTCGGCCGGTGGATTTCACGCGTGTACTTCATGCGTCGGGGGGCTGGCTGTATCAAAACCGCTCCGAACAGCGCAGACGGTATCGGCAGGTGGAGCTGGACCGCTGGCGCCATTATCTGGATATTGCGCTGACGCTCGAGCCTGCGTATTATCCCGTTGATCGGACGCCAGCCGGTTTGTTGATGGTGGCCTGCAGACATTTGCCTCAGCAAACACGCTTTAGTTTACTGCAAGCCATCCTGGCGTCAATTTGGCGTGACAACCTTGATATTTCAGATTGGCAGGTACTTACCAGTTTGCTAGAAAATGTGGGCCTTGATGCTGAAGCTATTTTTGTCGAAACCCGGCAACCGGCATGCCGGCATCTACTGGACCGACACACAGACGAAGCCATAGAGGCTGGCGTATTTGGTGTCCCGAGTTATGTGCTCGAAGAAGAAATTTTTTGGGGGCAGGATCGGCTCGATTTGCTGGCCCGTGCATTAGGAGCAGGGTAAGAATGTGCGCACCTGATTGCCCGGGCGACACGCTGCTGTTCCGATTTCACATATAACCCACATCAGTCCCCATTTCATGTGAATTCCCTCTGCCATTCCATTCAGTGGAATTGGACTTGTGATTGTCAGTCAGGCGGAAGGTAGAATCCTTGAACAATAAGACGACAATGACAAGGAGATAACTATGAAGGTGAATGACAAGCGTAGAGCGATTCTGATTCAAGGCGCGGCGGCAATGGTCGGCCTGCCCTTGGCTGCACGGGTACTTGCTGCAAGGCCTGCGGCAGGCGGCTATCCTGAGCAGCCGATAAAGATCGTTGTGCCATTTGCGCCCGGGGGCCCGACCGACCTGATGGCTCGGGCGATTTCCAGGCCCATGAGCGAGAACCTGGGGCAGACCATCGTGGTAATCAATAAGCCGGGCGGCACAGGTGTCATTGCGCTCAGTGAAGTGCGCAACGCGCCTGCCGACGGATATACCCTGGCTTTTCCCTCTATCCAGGCCGTTACGACGCCGGCGCTGCGTTCTGATTTTCCATTTGATATGACCACTGACTTTACTGGCATCTCTGTTGTGGGTTATATCTCGCATCTGTTGGTGGTCAATGTAAAAACGCCGGTAAACACTTTGAGCGAATTTATTGACATGGTCAAGGCCAAGCCCTCCGCTTATTTCTATGGTTCCTCGGGCAATGGATCGTCTGGGCACCTGGCGATGGAGATGTTCAAGGACCGAGCGGGTATCGCACTGGAGCACACGCCGTATAAAGGTGCTGCGCCAGCTATCCAGGACCTTCTATCGGGCAGGATTCACGCCATTTTTCTGGATACCACGGTTGCCTTGCCTTTATTGAAAGACAATAAAATCAAGGCGTTGGCTGTACCTACGGCAAAGCGATCACCGCTGGTGCCAGATGTACCGACGATTGCTGAGCAAGGTTTTCCCGGATTTGAAATTCATCCCTGGTATGGTTTGCTGGCCCGGGCGGGTACTGATCCGGCCATCATCAGCAAGCTGAATGAGCATGTAAAGAAAGCGCTGGCAGACACCAGAGTGGCAGAGACATTTAAATCAATGGGTATCGAGCCGGGCGGCAATAGTGTGGAAGCGTTCAATCAAGTCATCAGGGAAGATCTGAAAACCTGGGATGGGATTGCCAAAAAGCTTAATCTGAAAATTCAATAGACCTATTATGCACATCATCATTCCTGAAGATTACCAAGATTGCGTTCGTGATCTGGACTGTTTCAAGAAACTGCAATCGCATGAAGTGACTGTCTACAATGACAGTTGTAAAGATCCGGATGAACTGGTGCGACGCTTCGCGCAAGCCGATGCGCTGGTGCTGACCAGGGAAAGAACGGTGTTGACAGAAGACATGCTCAGGCAATTGCCACGGCTAAAGCTCATAAGTCAAATAGGCAAGGTGGCAGGGCACATTGATCTTGAGGCCTGCCGTCGCCTGGACATTGCCGTGGCGCAGGGAGCCGGATCGGGCACCGCGACGGCAGAGCTTACCTGGGCGTTGATTCTGGCCAGCCGCCGGCATATCGTGGCCGAGGCCAATCGCCTCAAGCAGGGCTTGTGGCAGGGAAGCCTTGGTCAGAAACTACAGGGCCACAGGTTGGGCGTATGGAGCTATGGCAGAATTGGCGAGCAGGTTGCGCGATATGGTCGTGCCTTCGGCATGAATGTCTGGGTATGGGGCAGATCGGGATCGACGGATAAAGCCCGATCCGACGGCTTTGACGTGGCGCCATCCCAGGAAGATTTTTTTGCACAAAGCGATATTGTTTCTCTACATATCCGTCTTAATGAGGAGACGCAGGGCATTGTCAAACAGGCCGATCTGGCCAGAATGGGCGCCCACGCGCTGATCGTCAACACCAGCAGGGCAGAGCTGATTGAAAACGGCGCGCTGCAGAACGCGCTGGTTAACGGTGCCCCTGGCTTTGCTGCCGTTGACGTTTATGAGGAGGAGCCGGCCACCGCCTCGCCGCTGCGTGATATGCCAAATGTATTGTGTACCCCGCACCTGGGGTATGTAGAGCGAGACAATTATGAAAATTATTTCGCAACTGCGTTTGACAATATCAACCAGTTCTTCCTGGGAGAGCCGACGAATCTGGTTTGAGGCCGCTCAAGCCAGGCTGTTGATAGCGCCGGTATATCTCACCAGGGGTCGGGCCTTTACCACCCCGCAATATTTCTGTGACTTCCAACGCGAATATTGGCTGGTTCATACGTCGGCTTCAGGATATACCAGCTATCGAGCGCGTCGTATCCAAGTGGCGTGCCATTTCATCGCCGGGCCGCACTCATAGCTTGGCTACTGCAACATCGGTGGATTTGACAAAGGCGATGACCTCCGAGCCGATGGCCAGTCCGAGCTGCTCGATGGAACGCGTGGTGATGACTGAGGTGATGAGTCCGGCAGGCGTTTCGATGTCAACTTCAGATACGACCGGGCCGGTAATGATCTCTACGATTTTGCCACGGAACTGGTTGCGTGCATTGATCGACTGGATGGACATAGGTTCTCCGTAAGATAGATATAACGATAACAATATATAAACGCAATCGGCAGGGCTTCATGACGTACTGAGAAGTTCATGGTATGCAACAAGCCCGCCGAATCAAACAACATCTTTAACGTATCGATATCACTGCTGGAAATGAGGTTTGTAATTTCAAATGTGATATAACAAAAACCGCTTTCGATTATCGTTTGTGTTTATAAGAGGCGCGCGAATACTAGCTTTTGGGAGAAGATAACAAAGAAAACCAGCGAATATATAAAGGCGAAAATTATCGTTAAGGTTATCTTTGGTCTGCCCTATACTTTTTCGTTCATGGAGCTTTATGACACGGTGCTGCGCAGTTTGCGTGACCGCGTCATTCCCAGTACTTCAACCAGGAGATTCTTATGAACGATCGCCTTACCGCTGCACAAGCCTCACGATCCACCGCCGTTAAGGCGACGCTGGATTACCCAGTGATAGACACCGATGTCCACGTCAACGACTACACGCCTGCACTGGAAGAGTATGTCCAGCAGTACGGCGGCGGCACCTTGGTTGACGCCTTGCGCAAGGTGCTGGGCTCGCGGTTCAATACGCGTAGCAACGGCAAAGACTGGTATCAGCAAACGCTGGCCGAGCGCCAGTATCACCGCACGTTGCGTTCTCCCTGGTGGGCGCGTGTGACGCGCAATACGCTGGATCTGGCAACATATACCCTGCCGGAACTGTTGGCCGAGAGGCTGGCTGAGCAGGGTGCAGATTACTCGATACTCTTTCCCAACGATGTGCTCGCGCCGCTGGGTGCCGGTCAGCATCGGCAGGCCCTGCATCGCGCCATCAATCATTATCATGCTGATCAGTACCGCAAATACAGCGACCGACTGACGCCCGTGGCCGGCATTCCGCTGCATACCCCAGAAGAAGGGATCGAAGAGCTGGAGTTTGCCGTCAAGACGCTGGGTTTGAAAGTGATCAATATCGCCGGCGGCGTAAGACGGCCGATTGCCGCCGTGGCCGATAAGTACCCCGCAGCGGATCACCCTGACGTTGCCAAGTATGCCAATTACACTGACTTCTACGGGATCGACAGCGAGTATGACTATGACCCGTTCTGGGCCAAGGTGGTTGAGCTGGGCGTGCCGGTGACCACGCATTACGGCAGCCAGGGCTGGACCGGCCGTCATTCGATCAGCAATTACATGTATAACCATATCGGTCATTTTGCTGACGGCTCCCAGGCGTTTGCCAAAGCGCTGTTTTTCGGTGGTGTAACCAGGCGTTTTCCGGGGCTGCGCGTAGCCTTGCTCGAAGGCGGCGCAGACTGGGGCGCGCATGTGTTCACGCACTTGCTTGATCGCTGGGAGAAACGCAACCGTACTGCTGTACAAAACTACAATCCTGCCAATGCCGATCTGGCGTTGCTCGAAAGCCTGTTTCAGCGCTATGGCAAGGATCTGATCAAGGATCGCACACTCGATAGAAGCACCTTGCTGCTGGACAGCGTGGGTATTTCGGCGCTGCCTCATAGCCGCGACCCTAACGAAGACGAGATCGATGACTTCGCCCTGGCCGGCATCGAGTCGCCGCAGGATATCAAGGCGCAGTGGGTAGACAGTTTTTACTTTGGTTCTGAGTCGGACGACCGGACCGTTGCGTCTGCGTTCAACGCCAAGCTCAATCCGCTGGATGCCAAGATCAATGCCATCTGGTCTTCGGATATTGGTCACTGGGATGTCCCTGATCTGACGGAACCTTTGGCTGAAAGCTGGGATCTGGTCGAGCAGGGCGTTATTACCGCAGCTGACTTCAAGGCGCTGGTTTTTGACAATCCCTATCGTTTCTATACTCAGGCAAATCCGCAGTTCTTCAAAGGAACTGCAATCGAAAAGAAATTGGGCTCGCCGCAAAGCTGACGAGGCTGCCGGCATCTGTCGTTTCCGGTGGCCGCTTGTGGCCCGGGTGACGGCAGGCATGAACCCGGCCTGTCTAAAACCAAATGATCAACGCAGGATAATTCAGATGCAATTTAATTTATTTCGCCGACGCGTGTTGGCAATGCTGGCCGCGGGCCTGGCGGTGACCTTTGCTGCAGCAACGGCGAACGCCGAGCCCCTTACTACTGTACGTATTGGGGTGGCCACCGCCGGTGGCGGCAATCCTATTTCCTGGGGAGGCTCGCCGGGGTCGGTGGCGCGCCTGAACGGCTGGCTGGAAGAGGCCTTTAAACCGGATGGTGTCAAGGTCGAATGGCTGTTTTTCAAGGGGGCGGGTCCGGCAGTGAACGAAGCCCTGTCGAACAAGCAGATCGATTTTGCCTACCATGGTGATCTGCCATCTGTGGTGGGTCGCGCCAATGGCTTGAAGACCCGTATCCTGCTGGTCAGCGGTGCACGCAACAATCTGTATGTGGTGACGCCGCCAGACTCCGATATCAAGTCGATCGAAGACCTGAAAGGCAAGCGCGTGTCGATCTTTCGTGGCACCAACGGGCACTTGGTGGCTAATAACCTGCTGAACGCGCATGGTCTGAAGGAGCGCGACATCAAGGGTATCAATCTGGATACCGGCAGTGCGCAGGCCGCCCTGGCGTCCAAGGGTGTGGACGCGGCCTTTGGCGGGCCGGAGTTTTTCAAGCTGCGTGATCAGGGATTAGTCAAAATCGCTTACTCAACCCAGGGACAGGATCCGTCATTCACGCGGCAGGCGCATCTGCACGTAAGGGATGAGTTTGCCACCGAACACCCCGAGGCGGTGCAGCGGGTAGTGGATGTTTTCGTTCGGGCAGCGGCCTGGGCCTCTGACGAAAAAAATCGCGATGCCCTGTTCAAGCTGTGGGCGCGTAGCGGTACCCCCTACGAATCGTATGTGGCCGAATTTGAGAACCAGCAACTTGCGGACCGCAATTCGCCGCTGATCGATGACTTTATCATCGGACGCTACAAAGCCGTCGTGAGCGATGCCCTCAAGCTGCGGTTGATTCGTCGCGAAGTCTCGGTTGATGACTGGTTTGATCCGAGCTTTCTGCAAAATGCGCTCAAAAAGCAGGGGCTGGAACATCGTTGGACAAGTTTCGATGTGAAGGGCCAACCCAAGCCGCAGGCACAGGTAGCTGCCTCGAGCAGTGGCGGCTAGCCGGGAGATGGCCATGTCGCAAATCTCCTCGCTGGACACGCGCAACGCTGTAGCGGCAAATCTTGCACCTGCCTTGGGCCGGCGTCGCTACGTGATTCTGCAGGGTGTGGGTGAGCGTCTGTTGCCCTGGCTCTTGCCGATCGCGCTGCTTGCGCTTTGGCAGACAGGCGCCAGTCAGGGCTGGATTTCACCGCAGGTGCTGCCGCCACCCGAGTTCGTATGGCAGACGCTGGGCGATCTTTTCGCCAACGGCGACCTGTGGTTGAACGTTGAGGCCAGCATGCGCCGGGTGTTGCTGGGTTTTGTTTCCGGCTCGTTGCTGGGTCTGTTGCTCGGCTGCGCCATGGGGTTGTCGCGCCGGATCGAAGCGTACCTGTTGCCGACCTTTAACGCGCTGGTGCAGATTCCGGTGTTGGGCTGGCTGCCCTTTGTATTGCTGCTGGTTGGTATTGGTGAGCCGCTCAAATATATCCTGATCGCCAAGGCGGCGCTGGTGCCGGTCACGCTCAATACCTTGCAGGGCTTTCGCCAGGCGCCGCCGGCGCTGCGGGAAGTGGCACAGGTCTATGGTTACAGTCGTCGCCAAGAGGTGTTCGAAGTGATATTGCCGCTGGCGACAACGACCTTGTTCACTGGCTTGCGATTGGGTTTTACCAAAGCCTGGTTGTCGCTGGTAGTGGTGGAACTGGTGGCCTCCAGCGAAGGACTTGGCTACCTGATCGTCTATGGACGCCAATTGTTCCAGCTTGATCTGGTGATGGCAGCAGTGATCGTGGTCGGGACCATCGGCTATGTCATCGACAGGCTGCTCGATTATGCCGAAGCCCGCGTGATCCGGCATCGTTCTGATGTGCCGGGAGGTTTGCAATGAGTACCGTCTCTGTATCTTCTTCGAGTGCTATTGCCAGCGAGACGGCTGCGCCCCTGCGCGTGCGCGCTGACAATCGCTGGCGCGGGCTGGTGCTGCCGGTGGCGGCGATCGCGTTGTGGTGGCTCGCATCCCGGTCCGGACTGGTCAACTCGGCCTTACTGGTGTCGCCCGGCAAAGTGTTGGAAACGGCGATTGAGCAATTTTCCACAGGACAAGTGTGGGTAGCACTGGGCGCCAGCCTGGCCCGGGAATTGACCGGTTTTGCCATTGGTACGATCAGCGGGCTGGTCCTGGGCGGTCTGCTGGGATTTCTGCCGCTATTTAATCGGATCGTCGGCCCCAGTTTCAATACCTTCAAGCAAATTTCCCTGTTTGCGTGGATTCCATTGATCTCGGTGTGGTTCGGGCTGGGGGATGTGGCCAAAGTAGTGTTCCTGTCGCTGGCGGCGCTGGTGCCCGTGGTGGTCAACACCTGCGATGGCATTCGCAGCACGCCAGCCAGCTTGCTGGAGGTTGCCCGCGTTTATGGGTATACACGCTGGCAAACGATCAGCCGGGTCATTCTGCCTGCGGCCGTGCCGGCGATCTTCACGGGGATTTACCTGGCGCTGATCTATTCCTGGCTGGCTACGATCGGTGCCGAATACCTGCTCGTAGCCGGGCAGGGAATTGGCAATACCCTGATCGAAGGCAGCGAGCATTTCCGGATGGATCTGGTGATCTTCGGGATGGTGGTCATCGGTCTGGTGGGCTGGCTGATGAATGCGCTGGCCCGTGTGGTCGAACGCCGGATCGCACGCGGTCGTGGTCAACTTTAATTTTCTGCAGATCAACAACCTGCCAGATACAGCAATACAAGGAACTTTATCTATGGCGCAATATCAATTCAGGCGACGCGGCGACGATACGGTCACCGCGACCGGCGGCCCTGCGACAGCTGCGCAGTCTTCACCCCGGCATGTCGATCCCCGGTTGGCATCCAATGATCTGGAAATCATTGGACTGGGTAAGCGGTACGCAAGCCAGCAAGCCAGCGGCGGGGTGCTGCAGGTGCTGGACAATATCAACCTGACTGTGCCGGCGGGCCAGTTCATCAGCATCGTGGGTGCCAGCGGTTGCGGCAAATCCACGCTGCTGCGACTAGTCCTGGGGTTGGACAACGCCTTTGAGGGACAAATATTGGCAGGCGGGCAGCCGATTGCCGGCACCAGTCGCGAACGCGGCATTGTTTTTCAGGACCACCGCCTGTTCCCCTGGCTCACGGTAGAGCAGAACGTGGGCGTGGCACTGCGCAACGCGCCGTTTAACGCGGCGCAAAAGCGCGACCTGATTGCCGAGCATATCGCCCTGGTCGGGCTGGAAGGATTCGAAAAATCTTATCCACACCAGATATCCGGCGGCATGGCGCAGCGCGTGGCCATAGCGCGCGGACTGGTCAACCGTCCGCGCATCCTGTTGCTGGACGAGCCTTTCGGCGCCCTGGATGCATTGACCCGGTCGAAGCTGCAGGTTGAACTCCAACACATTTGGCAGAAAGAGCAAATTACCATGCTGCTGGTTACACATGATGTGGATGAAGCCGTATTCCTTGGCGACAAGGTCGTGGTGATGCAGCCGCACCCCGGACGTATCCGGCGCACAGTACAGGTTGACCTGCCGCGCCAGCGCAATCGCAGTGATCCACACTTTATCCAGTTGCGGGACGATGTGTTGAGCGATTTTCTGGATCTTGATCCGAACCAGGTTGACAGCCCGCAGCGCTCGGTTTCTTCCCGTCCTTATCCGCGCTCGCTGGCAGACTTGGGCATGGCCTGGTAATTCCTTTTCTTTTTTATGAGTCAATCCATGGGTAAACCCCTGAAACAGATCAAGCTAGGCGCATTCCTGATGCAGACCGGCCACCATATTGCCGCCTGGCGACACCCCGAGGCGCAAGCCGATGCAGGAACCAATTTCGCGCACTATGCCGATCTTGCCCAGCGCGCCGAAGCGGCCAAATTCGACGCTATTTTTTTTGCTGATTCGGTAGGCGTACGCAGCTCGCATCTGCCTTGACTGGCACGCACCGCCAGGGCCGATCAACTGGAGCCGCTGACCGTTTTGCCGGCCCTGGCCGCGCTGACCGAGCGCATCGGGTTGATTGCCACCGCGTCCAGCACTTTTAACGAGCCCTATAACCTTGCGCGCAAGTTCGCCACACTGGACCTGATCAGCGGCGGGCGCGCCGGCTGGAATCTGGTAACTTCCAGCAGCGAAGCCGAAGCGCAGAACTTTAATTTTGAACGACACCCTGCCCATGATGAGCGCTATGAGCGCGCGGCGGAATTTCACGACGTAGTGGTGGGGTTGTGGGAAAGTTGGGGTGAAAATGCGCTGTTGCGTGACAAGGCATCGGGCATTTTCTATGACACGGAAAAACTGCGGATACTGAATCATAAGGGCAAGCATTTTTCGGTCCGTGGGCCGCTGAACGTTGCCCGTTCACCGCAGGGTCGTCCCGTGGTGGTCCAGGCGGGTGCGTCCGAAGCCGGTCGCGAGCTGGCCGGTCGCACAGCCGAGGTTATTTTTGTAGCGCACCAGACGTTTGACGAGGCCAGGTCATTTTACGCAGATATCAAGGATCGTGTGCAGCGCTATGGCAGGCAGCCGGATGATGTGAAGATTATGCCGGGCATCTTTCCTGTTGTCGGTCGCACCGTGGCCGAAGCCGAGGAAAAATTCGAACGGTTGCAAAGCTTGATCGACCCGATCGTGGGCGTCTCGCTATTGTCCAATATGATCGGAGCGGACCTGTCGGGTTACCCGGTGGATGGTCCGCTTCCCGAATTGCCGGCCACCAACGGCGGCAAAAGCCGTCAGCAGTTGCTGGCGGACCTGGCGCAGCGCGACAACCTGACAATCCGGCAACTTTATCTGCGCATCTCCGGCGCCCGAGGACACCAGCAGGTCGTGGGAACGCCCACGCAAATCGCCGACCAGTTGCAGCAATGGTTTGAAGAGGGCGGAGCCGATGGCTTTAATATCATGTCCCCATGGTTGCCGGGTGGGCTTGATGATTTTATTGTAGATGTTTTGCCGGAACTGCGCCGGCGCGGCCTGTTTCGCACCGAGTACGAAGGGCGAACGTTACGGGAAAATCTGGGGTTAAAGCAGCCCGGTGCAGCCGATGAACTTCGGGGTCGGTCGATAGCGTAATCTGGGCCTGCCGCGTGTTTTCGGGGTATACGCGGCGGGTCAGCGAATTTATTACATCTGTGAAGTAGAGACACAAGATTCAAGATTCTGGGACAATAACTTGTTGAAGTCGTCCTCAGGATTTGCCTTAAGCTTTCTACGGATAATCCATCTTTCCATGGCTTCCTTCATACGCCAGAATGACTCTCGTATAAACCAACGGGAGATTAATATGGCATCAACACATTCACAAGACAAACCTGGAAATCCTGTCTCAGTATTTCACAAAGGCTGGGCTATGCTAATGCTTGCGGCCGCGCTGTCTGGAACATCAACATCGGCGCTGGCCACTGGAATGATCTCGCCCGGGCAGACGTTTCAGCTGGCGCTTGAAGCTCAGACGGCAGGCCATTATGAGCAAATGCTAACGTTATTGCGATCCGCAGGAGCGGCCGACCACCTGGGCGCACAGGAAATGCTAGGCATGGCGCTGTTGGTGGGGCCAACGCTATACGGAGATGCGGTTAAAGCCGATCGTTGTGAGGCCGGACAATGGATAGCCCGGGCGCTTGCCCAGGGAAGTGAAGTGGCGCGATATCAATGGGCGTTTCTGGGACGGGTGCGGCAAGTGCCACCGGAAGCCCGGCCCTGTGATTCCACTGCTGGATAATGAGATAAGAATGCGTTTAGTGAAACGGGCTGGAAAGCGGGCATTAGCCGCATGGTATTTCAATATCGATAAGGCTGGCGTATCATCTGGCGCGTCCCGGATTAACGGTCAGCCGCTGTTGGAGAGAACATAGCGTGTGCTGCGTCCGCCCGCAGAAGACTTGTTCAGTATTCGATACTGCAGTAGCTCTGTTATGTCCCGTAGCGCCGTGTCCTGTGAATATTTTGCCAAGGCTGTCCATTTGCTTGTTGTCAGATTTCCGTCAAACCCATCAAGCTCAGGCCATTGCGGAGATTGCCAGATATATTCACCGTAATTCATGCGGTGATTATGTCGCCGTTGTAGGCGATTGTCAATTTTTTGATACAGCTCGCGTGGGCAAATGAGGTGGTCGAGCAGGGCGCAGGTCACGAACCCGTGCCCTTCACTGCATTCTGAGTGTATCCAGAAATTTGGTAGCGGCGGCCGATAGCGAGCGCCCGTTACGCGTCAATATCCCAATGTCCCGATGCACTACAGGCCGACCCAGCTTGAGTACCGCCAGCCCCGTAATGTCCATCAACCGCAATGCCAAACGAGGAATGGGCGCGACGCCGAGCCCGGCCGACACCATTGCACCAACCACCGAAATATTCGTTGCCTCGTACTTGGGTACGATAGACAAACCAAGGTCGGCATATACCCGATCTACTATGGGACGAATGCTGCTTGCCGAGCCACTGGCTACGATGGGGCGGTCGGCCAGTACATTCCAATCGACCTGCCGGCGCTTTGCCAGGGGATCATTGCGGCTGCAGATCAGCACGAAATCGTCTCGTGTAAAGGGTTCGAAGGCTACTTGTCCTTGTGGGCCCGGGGCAACCGATATGCCAAAGTCTGCTCGCCCATCAGAGACCATATCCCGAACGAACTCGTTGGACAGTGGTACCAATGAAATGGTTACCCGTGGATGTGTTTGTTCGAATTTGAACATGGTTTCTGGCAATAGCGCAGCAGCCGATGGCAGGCAGGCGATCGTAATCAGGCCCTTTCGTCCGGCTACGAATTCAGACAGATCACTCAATGAATCGTGGAACTCGGCAACAATGCGGCGAGCGATCGGCAATAGTTCTTCCCCCGCTCGGGTCAACCCCACTTGGCGGGTATTGCGGTCGAACAGGCGCGTTTCCAGCTTTTGCTCGGCAGTTTGAATGATACGGCTGAATGCCGGTTGTGATACATGGAAACGTTCGGCTGCCCGATGGAAATTACAGGTTTCCGCAAGCAACAAAAATGCTTCCAATTCGTGGACAGTCAATGTCGAGCGCATCGCGTGCTCCTGCTTATTGATAATTTATTAACATCAAATTGATAAGATAAATTCACTTCCGATATCAGTGTGCCCTATCTACACTATCCGCACAAGTAATGACAAAGAACGCAGAGCTTGGCGAGTTTTCGCATTTGCTTATCTGCCACCTATCTGAGGAGACCTGATGAAATCGATTTTCTACTTGTGCGCAGCGCTGTCCATCGCGCTGGCCCAAACCGCTGTTGCACAGTCTTATCCTTCCAAGCCGATCAGAATGGTGGTGCCGTTCGGCGCCGGCAGTGGCACCGATCAGGTTGCGCGAGCGTTGGCACAGGCAGTGGGGCAGGCAGATAAAGTTACGGTCGTGGTTGAAAACCGGCCGGGTGGCAACGGCTTTATTGCTGCGCAAGATGTAGCAAATGCAAAGCCTGACGGATACACGATGCTATTGACCACCAACAGCACGCATGCCGCCGCTGAGCATTTATACAAGAATGTGCCCTACGACCCGGTTAAGGATTTCACGCCGGTAGCCTTGCTGCGTAAGGGTTATTTGGTGATGGTCACAAAGCCGGACTTTCCTGCGACCACGGTCGCAGACTTTACCGAACAGGCCAGGAAAGAACCCGGCCGGTTAAATTTTGGCAGCGGTAGCTCCTCGTCACGTGTTTCGGCCGAGTTGTACAGGCAGATTGCCGGCGTGGATCTGGTCCACGTGCCCTACAAAAGCAATCCAAACGCGCTCAATGATTTGATGGGCGGTCTGCTTCAGGTGATGTTTGTCGATACTTCTTCGGCGGTCAACCTGATCAAGAGCGGCAAGCTGCGCGGCCTGGCTGTCAGCAGTCAGCGCCGATTGGATATTCTGCCTGAGGTGCCGACGATGCAAGAGGCTGGCGTAAAGGGGTACGAAATGTCTTACTGGACGGCCGTGTATTTGCCGCGCAACGCTCCGCCTGACGTCACGGCGCAGTTAAGCCAATTGCTCAGTAAGGCGATGAATTCACAGGAGTTGAAGCAACTGACTGAGAAAACCGGCACTGAAGTGGCCTTTGGCGACGGCGAAGTACTTAAGCGGTTCCAGGCCTCTGAAACCGAGAAATGGGCCAGAATCATCAAGGCCGCAGGCATTCAGCCGGAGTAACTGGAGTAATTGCATGACCAAAAATAGCATTCGTGTCGCTGCCGGTTCGGGCTTTTCCGACGACCGCTTTGAGCCAGCACTGGAATTGGCCCGGCATGGCGATATCGATTATCTGGTATTCGAATGCCTGGCTGAACGGACCATCGCTCGTGAAACCCTGACACGCCTGAAGAATCCCCAGGCGGGGTATTCGCCCTATCTTGTGGATCGCATGCGGCTGGTATTGCCCGAGTGCATGCAACGAGGGATACGGATTGTGACCAATATGGGGGCAGCCAATCCGCTGCAAGCGGCCCGGATTGTCCGTGAACAGGCGCAAGCGTTGGGCCTGGAAGCACCGCGCGTTGCCTCCATTGTTGGCGATGATGTGACCGAAGTCATTCGCGCCAATCCGCAACTACCTTTGCTGGAAAGCGGTGAGCCGGTGGAATCGCTGCTGCCGCACCTGGCGGCGGCGAACGCTTATTTGGGCGCCGATATCGTCAGTGAAGCGCTCAGGCGGAATGCGCAGATTGTCGTGACTGGCCGTGTGGCCGACCCGTCCCTTTTTCTTGCCTGCATGCTGCATGGACTGGGCTGGTCTTACGACGATTACGAGCGACTTGCAGCCGGCACGTTCGCCGGTCACCTGATGGAGTGCGCCGCTCAACTGACCGGCGGGTGCTTTGCCGATTTGCCGCGCAAATTCGTACCGGATATGGCTCGTATTGGATTTCCATTTGCTGATATCGATGCGAGCGGCAATGTACAGTTCGGCAAAGTGGATGGTTCAGGAGGGCGACTGGATGTGGCCACCTGCACCGAGCAGGCCCTATACGAAATGCACGATCCGACAAGCTACATCACGCCTGATTGCGTTCTTGATATTACCCAGGCTGAATTTGTGCAGATGGCCGAAAATCGTGTGCAGATGACCGGCGCACGCGGCCGTCCACGTACCCCCAGCTACAAAGTGGTGGTTGGTTATCACGACGGCTGGATCGGCGAAGGCGAGGTCGGCTATGCAGGACCGCATGCATTGGCTCGGGCGCGCATGTCGGAACAAATCGTACGTGAGCGCCTTGCCTTGCGAGGTTTCACATATCCAGAAATCCGCGTCGATTACATTGGCTTATCCAGCCTGCATGGCGAGCAGCCCGATCGGCCCGAGCCCTACGAAGTCCGTTTGCGTGTTGCTGCGCGCAGCCAAGATCGCAAGGCGGCCGAGGCGGTGGGTTTTGAAGTCAGGACGTTAAACGTGAACGGGCCTGCTGGCGGCGGAGGGGGCACCAATGCTGTGCGCCAGGTGATTGGGGTTAAATCCTTATTGCTGCCACGCGAGCACGTTCATCCGCAAATTGTCATGAACGGAGGACCAGCATGACCAAAGTCTATGAATTGGGGCACTCGCGTGCCGGTGACAAGGGCAATACATCGAATGTCTCGGTTATTGCTTATGATGCGGCGGGATGGGAGCGATTGCGTCGCCAATTGACGGTTGAACGCGTTATGCAGGCATATCAGCATCTGGCGGAGGGGCCGGTGACACGATATGAGCTGCCAAAAATGAGAGCGCTTAACTTTGTGATCGAAAATGCATTGGGAGGCGGAGTGACGATTTCACTTGCAATGGATGCTCATGGCAAGACGTTGTCATATGTGATGCAGGATATTGATTTGCCGCAATAGGAGATAAAGCAAGCTGGCCAGCCAGGCCAGCCAATAATCAGCCCATCTGATCAGGCCAGGCCGCCATGGCAGTATCCACCACTTTTTCCAGTACCGCGCGCGGCACGCCATCCCGTATCTGTATGGCAAGGCCGTTCATCAGCGTGGCATAAAAACTGGCCAGCGCAGCCGTGTCCACGGTGTCCGATAATTCTTTTTCTGCCTGGGCCTTGCGCAGGCGATGATGGACGGCTTCGTAGTTGCCCTGGCGCAATCCCTTCAGAAAATCATCGACCTCGCGGTGTTCCTCGGCGCAATTGGTGGCACCCAGCACCACCAGGCAGCCGTGGGTTTTGTTCGTGTTTGCAACTGGCCCCAGCGCTTCATGCAGCATTATTTCAATTGCCTTGCGCGCTGTTGGCTGCTCGCGCAGGGTACGGGCGGTCGCGCTGCCGTCATGTGTGACGTAGTACTCCACCGTTTCCTTAAATAATCCTTCCTTGTTGCCGAATGCGTTGTACAGGCTGGGCGCAGGAATACCCATGGCCGCAGTCAGATCGGCCATGGACGTGCCTTCGTAGCCGTGAGCCTGAAACAGCTGCATGGCGGCGCGCAGAACAGCGTCTCTGTCGAAGGAGCGAGGTCGGCCTCTGGTTACCATAATTAAATTATATAACGATTACTCAAAAAATATGTTGACGGCGTACGTCACTTCAATTTAGGATTATATAACGATCATTAAAGAAAGGAAATCGATATGTTGCAGCTTGCAGGAAAAACAGCGCTGGTCACTGGCGGCTCCCGTGGTATTGGCGCAGCCATTGTGCGTCACCTGGCAAAAGAGGGCGCGAGCGTTGCCTTCACCTATTCAAGTTCGAGCGAGGCGGCGCAAAAATTGGTCGCTGACATTGAAGCGCTGAAAAACACATCGGGCCAGGCGTCGCCAGCCGCGCCCGTAACGCTGGCCTTGCAAGTGGACAGCCTTGACCCTATTGCAGTGCAAGAGGCTGTTTCTACGACTTTTGACCATTTCGGCACGCTAGATATTCTGGTCAATAACGCAGGGATCTTTGAACTGAAGCCAACCGGGCAATTTACGCTGGACGATTACGAACGCCAGATGGGCGTGAATGCCCGCGCAGTCTTTGCCGCCATCCAGCGCGCCGCCCAGGTCATGACCGAGGGCGGGCGCATTATCAATATCGGCAGCAACCTGGCCGAACGGGTACCCAGCCCGGATATGTCGCTATACGCCATGAGCAAGGCGGCAGTGTGGGGGCTGACCAAAGGCGCCGCACGCGATCTGGGGCCGCGTGGCATTACTGTCAATATCATTCAGCCGGGCTCGACCGACACCGACATGAACCCGGCCAGCGGCCCGCATGCTGACGGTCAACGCAGCTTGCGCGCCATTCCCAATTTCAACACGCCGCAAGAGATCGCCGCCATGGCTGTGTATCTGGCCAGCGATGCGGCACGCTCGATTACCGGCGCCAGCCTGCTGATCGATGGCGGCGCAAATGTCTAAGAGTCAAGAGCAACAAACCATGCCTGTGATTGTCTACTTCCTGGCGCTCGCTGTTTTTGCCCTGACCACCTCCGAGTTCATGGTGGCGGGCATGATGCCTTCGCTGGCCCAGGCGCTGAA
>JBOIGK010000357.1:0-2838 GCA_050742695.1 Advenella sp.
GTTCAGGCCCAGGAATCCAAGGAACTCAATTTCGGCATTATCTCTACGGAATCTTCCCAGAACCTGAAAACCGTGTGGGAACCCTTTCTGGCCGATCTGTCCAAACAAACCGGCTACAAGGTAAAGGCTTTTTTCGCGCCTGACTATGCCAGCATCATCCAGGGCATGCGTTTCGATAAAGTCGACATTGCCTGGTACTGCAACAAATCGGCCATGGAAGCCGTGGATCGTGCCAATGGCGAAGTGATCTACCAGACGGTTGATAAAGATGGCAAACCTGGCTACTGGAGCCTGCTGATCGCCCATAAAGACAGCAAAATCAATTCAGTCAAGGATATGCTGGAAAACGCCAAGACACTGAACTTCAGCAATGGCGACCCGAACTCCACCTCGGGTTACCTGGTGCCTGGTTATTATGTGTTTGCTGAAAACAATGTCGATGCCAACAAGATTTTCAAACGTTCGGTCAATGGCAGCCATGAAGTGAATGCACTTTCTGTGGCAAACAAACAGGTTGACGTGGCCACCTTCAATACCGAAGGCATGGAGCGTTTGCAAAAAACCAATCCAGCCAAGGCTGCCGAGTTGAAAGTGATCTGGAAGTCTCCACTGATTCCGGCTGATCCAATCGTCTGGCGCAAGAATCTGCCTGAAGATGCCAAGACAAAACTCAAGACATTTTTTGATCAATACGGCGACAAGCCCGAAGAGCTCAAAGTACTCAATGCCCTGGCCTGGGGCAAGTTCAAGCCTTCAAGCAATGATCAGTTGCTGCCTATCCGCCAACTGGAGCTGTTCAAAAAACGTTCGCAAATTGCCGGCGACAGCAAACTGGATGAGCAAGATCGCAAGAAACAGATCGCCAGCCTGGATGAACAACTGAGCAAGATCTCTGTCCGCATGAAAGCAATCGAAGGTAAAAACTCGTAATTTGAGTTGATCATGATGGCGGCCTGTGCAGTGTTTGCAGGTTGCCATAAACTGGAAATGAATATGTCTGTATTGACGACAAGCCCCAGCCCGATGTCCGGCGCACTGCCTGCGCAGCCGCCGCGCATGACATGGGCAAAAATGCTGGGATGGGGGCTGTTCCTGCTGTTTCTGGCCTGGGCCTGGAAGGGCGCTGAAATGAATCCGGTCCTGCTGTGGACCGATTCGGGCAACATGGCTACCTTTGCCGCGGACTTTTTTCCGCCCGATTTTTCTGAATGGCGCATGTATGCGCGGGAAATGCTGGTTACGATCCAGATCGCCGTATGGGGGACCGTTCTGGCGATCATTTTTGGTATTCCACTTGGCATATTGTCTTCATCCAATCTGGTGCCCTGGTGGGTCTGCCAGCCGGTGCGTCGCCTGATGGACGCCTTGCGTTCCATCAATGAAATGGTCTTTGCGATGTTGTTCGTGGTGGCCGTGGGCCTGGGCCCGTTTGCCGGCACCCTGGCGCTGTTTCTTGGTACCACAGGTGTATTGGCCAAGCTGTTTGCGGAAGCCGTGGAAGCGATTGATCCGGGTCCTGTCGAAGGGGTGCGCGCCACTGGCGCGAGCGCTTTGCAAGAGGTGATATTCGGTGTGATTCCCCAGGTTATGCCCTTGTGGGTGTCGTACGCACTGTACCGGTTTGAGTCGAATGTGCGCTCGGCCACCGTGGTGGGGATGGTTGGCGCAGGCGGTATCGGTGTGTTACTGTGGGAAGCAATCCGCAGCTTCGCTTTCGGGCAGACCGCAGCCATATTGCTCATCATTATTGTGTGCGTGAGTGTGATCGACGTGGTCTCGCAGCGACTTAGAAAATTCTTCGTATGATGGAACAAGGCAGGCAACTGCCTTTTTAAAATGATGAACTTGTCTAGACAAGATGAACCCCTCTATCAGACACTGGCTTCCACTATCCGGGCTGAGTTGTCTATGTATAAACCGGGAGATCTGCTGCCTGGGGAGCTGCGACTGGCTGAGCGCTTTGATGTCAATCGTCATACCGTGCGGCGGGCGCTGGATCTGCTGGTGCAAGAGGGCAATGTTATCCGGATCAAGGGCAAGGGCACCAAGGTGCTGACCCGACCGCTGCTGTATCCGGTACAGGCCAAAACCGCCTACACCGATCAGTTTTCAGCCATGGGTCACACCGCCAGGGCGCAATTGCTCAAAGTGTATCGCCGCCCCGCCAATCACGATGAACTGACGCAACTGGCCCTGGCGCCGGGCAGCACCGTGCTTGAATACCGCACGCTGCGATTTATCGACAACGAGCCGATCAGCGTCATGACGCACTTTTTTTCTTCCGGCTACGAAGCCTTGCTGCAAGATTACAAACGTGATTCCATGCGCCAGTATCTGAAAGAGCGTGGGTGTGAGCTGCAGCGCGCTTCCAGCGTGATCGGCGCCAGACTGCCCACCATTGACGAAGCCTCGCGCCTGCTGATTCCACAATCGGCGCCGGTGCTTACCGTTACCACCCTATCCAAAAACCAGCACGGTCATCCCGTGGAGTTGACGTTTTCCGTCAGCCGCGCCGACCGTTTTCAATATCAGGTAGTTTTAAACGGAGAACACATATGAAAGCGGACTTTGCTCCGACCGAGCGTCAACGCTGGATGCAGGTGCTCGCACGCGCAGGTGATGCGCTGGCCGGGTATGAATCCGAGCTTGGCGGTGTACCTTATCAATGCATACGCAAGCCGGAAACTGGTATGGCCATGGTGCGGGGACGTACTGGCGGCACCGGACAGGCATTCAACCTGGGCGAGATGACGGTCACGCGTTGCGTCGTGCAATTGCCGGACGGTCGTGCCGGGTACAGCTACATTGCCGGACGCAACAAGCGTCATGCAGAGCTGG
>JBOIGK010000358.1:0-3002 GCA_050742695.1 Advenella sp.
CGTTATTGCCTAGTATTCAAAAAATAACAACGCGATCAAGATTGGTTCAATGACTCTGCTGGAGCGCAAGAACGCCGCGATTTCGCTGACCTTGCGCGAACGCCGTAACCGCAAGTACGTCACCCCCGATCAGCAGTTGCACGTGAAGGCATCCGATCGGCTGAAAATGGTCAATATCCCGTCGCAGAGTGAAGTGCCGACGACGGGTGCACAGGATGTGAAATCAGCAGGGGAAGGCAAATGACCATATCACTCGCTCATTATTTGATCCTTGGCGCAATTATGTTTGCCATGGGCGTCTTTGGTATTTTTCTGAACCGTCGCAATCTGATCAGTCTGTTGATGTCGATCGAGCTTATGTTGCTGGCCGTCAATATCAATTTCGTTGCTTTCTCCAGCTGGATGCCGGGTGCTGATGGCATGCCCGATACAGCCGGACAGGTATTCGTATTTTTCATCCTCACGGTGGCTGCTGCCGAGGCGGCTATCGGTCTGGCGATTCTTGTGATGCTGTTCCGTAAAATCAATTCAATCAACGTGGACGACATCGGTCGTTTGAAAGGGTAAGGATCCGGAATGAACAACTCCTTATCATCTTCACTGCTTCTGGTCATTGCACTGGCTCCCTTGCTGGGCGCCATCCTTACCGGTTTTTTCGGAACCGGCTTTATCGGCCGCTCAGTCAGCCGCCGTGCTTCCCACATGATCACGATCATCCTGGTGGCCGTGTCGTTTTTTGGTTCGGCCTACGTGCTGTACCAGGTCGGCTTTAACGGGGCTTACTATAACGATACGGTCTACACGTGGAGCCTGATCGGCACCCGTGTCGCAGAGGTGGGCTTCCTGGTTGATGCGCTGACTGCGCTCATGATGGTTGTGGTCACTTCCGTATCGCTGATGGTTCACATCTATACCATTGGTTATATGTCCGATGATCCGGGCTATCAGCGGTTCTTCTCGTATATTTCGCTGTTCACCTTCTCCATGCTGATGCTGGTCATGGCCAACAACATGCTGCAGCTGTTCTTTGGCTGGGAAGCGGTCGGCCTGGTCTCTTATCTGCTGATTGGATTCTGGTACACGCGGCCTACGGCGATTTTCGCCAACATGAAGGCGTTCCTGATCAACCGCGTGGGCGATTTCGGCTTTGTGCTGGGCATTGCGTTGTTGTTTGCCTATACCGGCTCACTGAACTACACCGACGTTTTTGCCCAGTCCGACAAATTGGCAGCCACCGCTTTTCCGGGTACCGACTGGCATCTGATCACGGTTGCATGTATCTGCCTGTTTATCGGTGCCATGGGTAAATCGGCACAGGTGCCGCTACATGCGTGGTTGCCCGACTCCATGGAAGGTCCGACCCCCATCTCTGCCCTGATTCACGCGGCAACGATGGTGACTGCCGGTATCTTCATGGTCGCGCGTTTCTCGCCCCTGTTCGAATTGTCTCCCACAGCGCTTTCATTTGTGATTGTGATCGGCAGTATCGGTGCGCTATTCCTGGGTATTCTGGGTATCATCCAGAACGACATCAAGCGTGTGGTTGCCTATTCGACCCTGTCTCAACTGGGTTATATGACGGTGGCGCTGGGTGCATCGGCTTATCCGATTGCCATTTTCCACCTGATGACACACGCTTTCTTCAAGGCGCTGCTGTTCCTTGGCGCCGGCTCCGTGATTATCGGCATGCACCATGATCAGGATATCCGTAATATGGGTGGCTTGCGCAAATTCATGCCAATTACCTGGATCACCTTCCTGATTGGTACCTTGTCATTGGTCGGTACGCCATTCTTTGCCGGTTTCTATTCCAAAGAACATATCATCGAGGCTGCCGGTGCAGCAACGGTATGGGGTAGCGGGTTTGCCTACTGGGCAACACTGATCGGCGTATTCGTTACGTCACTGTACTCTTTCCGCGTGTACTTCCTGGTGTTTCACGGCAAGCCGCGATTCAATACAGACGGTCATGCACATCATGGCGACGATCATACTGCCGCACACGATACGCACGGCCATGATGATCACCATCACGGCGGCACGCCGCACGAGTCTCCATGGGTTGTGACCCTGCCTCTGGTATTGCTGGCGATCCCTTCCATTGTGATTGGCGCCTGGGTGATTGATCCGCTGCTGTTCGGCGATTTCTTCAAGGGCGTGATTGCGGTATCCGAAGCACATCCGGCCATGCAGGAACTGGCGCATGAATTTCACGGCTGGGTAGCATATGGTCTGCATGCCTTCATTACGGTGCCGTTCTGGCTGATGATTTCCGGGCTGGTTGTCGCGTGGTACTGCTATCTGGTCAATCCGGCATTGCCCGCACGCGTGTATCGCTCGCTCTCGGGCATCAATCGGATCCTGGAAAACAAATACTATGTAGACTGGGTCAACGAAAATATCTTTGCGCGTGGCGCCCGTGGTCTGGGTACGCTGTTCTGGAACGTTGGCGACAAGGGCGTGATCGATGGCGGACTGGTCTCGGGCAGTACGCGTCTGGTCGGGCTGGTGGCTGCCCTCAGCCGTCATCTGCAGTCTGGTTATATTTACCATTATGCATTTGCCATGATCGTTGGCGTAATTGCCTTCATTTCAATATTTGTGCTGGTACTTTAAGATGGGCGAAATGACTTCTACCTTACCCTGGCTGTCCCTGGCAATTTTTGTGCCGATCGTTGCCGGTATTCTGGTTCTGATCATGGGCAGCGACGAACGCGCCGATTTCACCCGCAAGCTGGCATTATTCGGCTCCGTGATCAGCTTTCTGGTCACCTTGCCGGTGTATTTTGGTTTTGACGGTTCGACGGCGCAAATGCAGTTTGTCGAAAAAACACCCTGGATCGATGCCTTCTCTGCGACCTATCATCTGGGCGTGGACGGCATTTCGATGTGGCTGGTGCTGCTCACGTCATTTATTACCGTGATTGTCGTACTGGCTGGCTGGGAAGTGATTACCAAGCGTGTTGCCCAGTACATGGCTGCGTTCCTGATCCTGTCAGGCC
>JBOIGK010000359.1:0-10775 GCA_050742695.1 Advenella sp.
TCGAGTGCGCACCCGGTGTCGCCGGTTATATCTATGTCCGGCAACCGGCGTATGCTGATTTTCATTACCGTAATAATCCGCAGGCGCGCAACGAGATCGATAAAGAGGGACTCATCAGCCTGGGTGATATCGGCTACCTGGACGAAGATGGCTTTTTATTTGTCTGCGATCGCAAATCCGACATGGTGATCTCCGGTGGGGTCAATATCTATCCTGCCGAAGTCGAACACCAGCTCTTGCAATATGAAGGCATCGCCGATTGCGCGGTTATCGGTATCCCCGATGCCGAGTTCGGCGAGTCGCTTCTTGCGTTTGTACAACCGCAAGCCGGTCAAGTCCTGGACCCCCAGGCGATCGGATGCTGGTTGCAGTCGCGCATGGCCAAATTCAAGATTCCGCGCCAGTTCCTTATCGATGCAGCCTTGCCCAGAGATGACTCCGGGAAAATATACAAGCGTTTGCTACGCGATAAATACTGGGCTGGCCACAGCAGGAAAGTCTAATACGAATGTCATCGCGTGATGGAAAAAAAAGCCCTTTGAGTGGCAAAACGAATAACCAAGGAGACCGATCATGAATCAACGCATTGCAAACATCATTATTGCTACTACATTCGGCCTGGGCGTGGCTGCGCCAGCCTGCGCCGCCTATCCAGATAAGCCCATCAAACTGGTCGTGCCGTATACGCCGGCAGGCGCGGCGGACCAGTTGGCGCGGGCGCTGGCGCAAAACTTGGGTCAGGCGCTCGGACAAGCTGTGGTAGTGGAAAACAAGCCCGGGGCCAGCACCAAAATAGGCGCAACCCAGGTGGCGCGCTCGCCAGCCGATGGCTATACCCTTTTTCTGGCAAGCAATTCCAGCATGGTGCTCAACCCACTGCTTTACAAGAAATTTCCTTATGATCCCGGACGCGATTATCGTATCGTTTCCATCGTTGCCGACATCCCGCTCGTTGTAATCACAAATGAAAAATCTGGCCTGGATAGCATGCAGAAGTTTGTAGACTACGCCAAGCAGCATCCAGGAAAGCTTAACTATGCATCCGTGGGAAATGGCAACCCCTTGCATCTGGCCACCGAATTGTTGCTCGGGCAATATGGCATCAAGGCAACTCACGTTCCCTATAATGGCAGTGCGCCGGCGTTGACCTCACTCATGAGCAATGATACGCAATTGATGATCGACGTTATCAGTACTTCGTTGCCGCTCATCAAGGACGGGAAAATCAGGGCGCTGGCCGTCACCTCGCCCAAGCGTCTTGATGTTCTGCCCAATGTGCCAAGCGTATCGGAAATAGGCAAGACCAACTATCAGGCATCGACCTGGTTCGGGATTGCCGTGCCCAAAAGAACGCCCGATACTGTGGTGAACGCGCTCAGGACGGCGATCGACACTACGCTAAAGAATGAATCATTCCAGAAACGATTCGAGACGCTGGGTCTTTATATACAGCAACCACGAAAGCAGAAACAGGTCGACCAGTTTGTTGACGAGGATCGCGCCAAGTGGAAGACAGTGATAGAAAACAACCGGATTTCGCTGGACTAAAAAGCGCAGATAACGCGTCCTGGCGTCGGATGCCATTGCGCGTGTTTCAGTATCTTGGCATTTTCTCACCCGGCGGCGCCGGTTCAGTAGGATGAGGCAACGCTTTACGTTCAAGGGTGAAGGGGTCCGAGTTGCGATTGAATCGGATAGTATCGCGAATGCGATAACTGAAGCGTCTATTTAATAATGCGAAACGGTTAGTGGAAACTGGAGTGCAGGGAGCGCCGTGAATACCGCTCCCTGCACGAATAACTGCTAATCCGATACCTAATTATTTTTTAGGCAACGCATATCCGATTACATAATCCCCTTTTTCGGGGGTCATGCGTGCGCCGCCGGCAACCACAACAACAAATTGCCGACCGGATTCTGGCGACAGATAGGTCATTGGCGTCGCTTGCGAACCGACAGGCAGACGGGATTTCCATACTTGCTTACCGGTGCCGCTATCGAATGCGCGCAGGTAATAATCCTGAGTGCCTGCGTAGAAAGTCAGGCCACCAGCGGTGGCCATGGGGCCGGACAGTGAAGGCATGCCTAGCGGTATAGGCAGACTGGTGCGCACACCCATCAGGCGGCTGTCTTCAACCGTGCCCAGCGGAACCTGCCAGGCAATCGTTTTGGTGTTCAGGTCGACACCGGTCAGGTTACCCCACGAAGGCTGGTGGCAAGGCAAACCCAGGAACGAATTGAAGGAGCCTCGAATCGCCTGGTAAGGAGTACCATCCTGTACATGCGAGTTGGACCAGTTCGCCTTGGTAATGTCACGGGCGTTGAGTTCCTTTGTTTTGGCTTCGGCCGTTTCCTGTGGTTCCAGGAAAACAATCTGCGGCATGTTGATGTCATTGACAATCAGCATATTGGTACGCGGATCATAAGCGTGGCCGCCCCAGTTAAAGCCACCATAGTAGCCCGGCCATACCAATGTGGGCTTGTTGGTGATTTTGGTGTAAGGTCCCTCGTAAGCCAATTGTTTGAATTTGATGCGGCAGAACAGCTGGTCAAACATGGTGGCGCCCCACATGTCTTTTTCAGTCATGCCTACGTGGCCCAACTGAGGCATGCCGGCCGACCACGGCTGGGTCGGCGAAGCGGGTGCGTCTCCTTCCATCGTTTGTTGCGGAGCAGGGCGCTCTTCTACTGCGGCTAGCGGCTTGCCAGTGGTGCGATCCAGCAGAAAAAGCTGATGAGTCTTGGTCGCCAGTACCAGCGCGGGCGTATTGCCGCCCTTGCCGTCAGGTACGTCGACCAGCGTCGGTGGGGTACCATTATCATAGTCCCAGGTATCCAGATGCACAGACTGGAACTGCCATACGCGGCGGCCTGTTTCGGCGTTCAGGGCAACCACGGACGAGGCGTTCTTGTTCATGACATCATCGCGGTGTTCCGCCCAGAAGTCAGGCGTGGCGTTGCCCAGGGGCAGATAGATCAGGCCCAGTTTTTCATCATAGGCCCCATGAGTCCAGAAATTGGGTGTGCCCTGGGTATAGGTTTGTCCTTGCGGCGGCAATTTTGTAATGTCCGGGTTACCCAGATCCCACGCCCAGTCTAGCGAGCCGTCCTTGGCGTTGAAGGCGCGCACTACGCCGGAGGGTTCATGGGTTTGTTTGCCGTCCCAGACCCAGCCGCCGATAATGACGCGATCACCAGCGACCAGCGGTTGCGAGGTCGGCATATAGTAGAAATCTGGGTATTCACCCATGCCATTGCTCAGATCCGTATATCCCTGGCCACTATCGCCGAAGCCGGGACACAGTTCGCCGGTTTTGGCATCCACAGCCCACAGGCGGGCCTGCTTGTCGGTGGTAATGATGCGCGCATCACACATGCCATTGGCCGATTTATCTTCTTGCGCTACTTCATAATACCCAACGCCGCGGCAACGGTTCCAACTGGGGCTCAGCTTGGGTTTGGGGTCAAACGTCCAGCGTTCTTCGCCGGTTTCGGCGTTCAGCGCAATCACCTTGTTCTGCGGTGTGCACAGGTAGAGTGAATCTCCCACTTGGATCGGTGTGGTCTGGTCTTCGTTGGGTGCCCCGGTTTCGGCGCCAGAACGATACGTCCAGGCTACGTCCAGTTTGTCCACATTGTCCGGCTTGATCTGGTCAAACGGGCCAAAGCGATCACTATGGCCCGTGCGGCCGTATTGCGTCCAGCGATTGTCGGTACTGTTGGGATCAGTCACTAAAGGGACGTTGTTGACAATCTTGGCCTCCTTGCCTTGTGGATTTTCGATCACATTCTGAGGCGAGAACATCATGACTGCACCGGCGACCAGCACCAAAGCCTGCACTACTGCAGCGGGAACCGCCATTGGACCGGCTGTCGGGCGCAGTGAACGCAGGGCCAGCGCAGCCACCACTCCCAGCACCAGTACCGGCGCCAAACGTGGCACCAGGCCCCAGAAACTGGTTCCTACTTCGGCCAATGCCCAAGCAATGGTGCCGATCACCACGGCCAGATAGAGCAAGCCACCTGACGCTTTGCGTGCAAGCAGCAATAAACCGGATACCAGCGTGGCTGCGCCGGCGATGAGATAGTACCAGGAGCCATCCAGTGAAACCAGACGGATCCCGCCCACCAATAGTGCAATGCCTATCAAGGCCAGCACCACGCCAAAAACGCGCGGCCACCATGACCGGCGTACTTTATTTGTTGTCAGTGACATTTCTTGTCTCCCCATGAGCAGCGAACGAATTCATATATTGTATATCTTATATAAGACTATGACACTTGTGATAGTTTTGTTCTAGGCTGCCAGCCGGCGCCAGTGCGAATGCCCACGGCGATGGGCACATGATCAACACGGACCAGCGCACGGTGTCGGCAGTCAGAAACAAGGCGGCAGAAGTATGGCAAGCAGGGCGCGTCATTGAAAATCGATGCGGGCGCAACGCGCTTAGCAGGCCTGGCGGCCCAGCCGGGCGCGGGGATTTATCGCTGCAATGTAAAACAGTTCTGCAATTGCGCGGGGTAATATTTGATTCAAATCAAATATATGATTGACTCCTCACAACAAGCCACAAGCCGACGTGACGGTCTGTTGCAACAAGCATCAGGGTAAATACCAAGGAATTGGATGCCGATTCATTTGCCCCTACCGCAGCGACCTCGTCAGGCCCGGCACTGCAATAGTATTGGAGGAACATCAATGCGCCATATCAAGCGACGCACATTAATTGCTGCTGCACTGAGTGTCGTAACGTCAATCTCAATCGGGCTGCCCGCGTACGCGCAGGGCGATGGCAAGCCGATCACCATCGTCGTGCCTTATGCTGCCGGGGGTACGAATGACAACTTCGCCCGCCTGCTGGCCGACGGTGTTGGCAAGGAACTGGGCCGCCATGTGATCGTCGAAAACAAGCCGGGTGCCAATGGCATTATCGGCGCGTCGTACGTTGCCCGTGCGCGGCCCGACGGGACCACCTTTCTGCTGGGCGGCTCGGGACCGGTTTCATTGAATATTCTGCTGCGCCCGTCGCTGCCCTATGGTTTTGACAGTTTTGATTCGGTGGCCATGCTGTTTGACGGGCCACTGACCATCACGGTACCCACTTCGCTGGGCGTCAATTCTGTCGACGAGCTGGTTGCCTACGGTAAAAAGACCGGACAGCCGCTGTTGTACGGCACAATGGGTCCGGGCAGCGTCTCGGATCTGTATGGCCGGATCGTTTCCAAAACCTTCGGTATACCATTAACGGCCGTGGCCTATAAGAACAATAACTCGGCACTGATTGACCTGATGGCGGGGCGCGGCGACATGAATTACGCCACGCCGGTTCCCATGATCCAGAATGCCAAAAACCTGAAAGTGCTGGCCCTGAGTACCGAGAAACGATCATCGCATTTTCCCAACATTCCTTCGGTGGCCGAACTGGGCTATCCCGAATTGAAAACATCGTACTGGACAGCCCTGTTGGCGCCAAAAGGCACGCCGGCGGCGATCATCAATGACGTGGCAGCCGCAGCCATGAAAACAGTCAAAACCAAAGCGTTCCAGCAGGTGCTCATAGACAATGGCCAGATCGAGAAGACCGGTGGCCCGCAAGTGCTGGACGCGCAATTGCAGGCTGATCGTGAACATTGGGGCAAAGTCATCAACGAAAACAAAATCGTCATCAACTAGTGGCCAATGCTGCTGTTGTAGCGGGCCGCTCCGTCGGAAGATTAACGGTGGCAGCAAGAACACGCCGTCCGGCTTGACGGGTAACTACAGCCGGGTACGGTTTCAGACAGCAGGGTTTCAGGAGGAGCACGAATGTGCAATCATATGCGGCGCGGCTTGATTGTCGCGGCAATAAGTACGGTTTTGGCCTGGGCAGCGCCTGTGTTTGCCCTGGATGGCGATAAGCCCATTACGATTGTTGTGCCATACGCGGGAGGGGGAGCCAACGATAGTCTGGCCCGGTTGATGGCTGAAGGAATGAGCAAGGAGTTGGCGCGCCCCGTAATTGTTGAAAACAAGGGCGGTGCCAATGGCATTATCGGTACGTCCTATGTGGCTCGCGCTCGTCCCGATGGCAATACGCTGCTTTTGGGCGGCACTGGACCTATTTCCTTGAACATCATGTTGCGTCCCAATTTGCAGTATGGTTTCGATAGTTTTGATTCCGTCGCCATGCTGTTCGATGGCCCACTGACAATTAGCGTTCCAACGTCGCTTGGCGTCAAATCGATGGACGAACTGGTTGCCTATGCGAAAAAATCCGATAGGCCGCTGCTGTATGGGACGATGGGTCCGGGCAGCGTAACCGATCTTTTTGGGTGGATTCTCACCAAAACCCTCAATGCGCCTACCACGGCGGTTTCGTATAAAAATAATACGGCATCGTTGATTGATCTGATGGCAGGGCGAGGCGATCTGTCATTTGCCACGCCGATTTCCCTTATTCAACATCAGAAAGCCGGCGATCTGAAGATCCTGGCGCTCACGACCGATCAACGCGATCCATCGTTCCCCGATATCCCTACGGTCACTGAACTGGGTTATCCGCAGCTAAAGTCGTCTTACTGGACTGCCCTGCATGCGCCCAAGGGCACGCCACGCAAGATCATCGACGAAATTGCGGCGGCTGCAGTCAAGACAGTGCAGAGCGACCGATTCCGCAAGCTGCTTCGGGACAATGGCCAGACCGAAAAAGCGGGCGGCCCCGAGGCGCTGGATGCGCAACTGCAGGCCGACCGTGAGCACTGGGGTAAAGTGATTCGCGACAACAAAATCATTATCAATTAACGTTTTACGTTTTCTTTCGCTTGGCTTATGACTATTGATATTGAACCGCTAGGCGCGGTCCGCGCGGCGCTTGGCGAGTGCCCCATCTGGGATACGGAAAATCAGCGACTCTGGTTCATGGATTGTCGCGCCGGTCTTATTCATCAGATTGATCCGGTAACGGGCCGGACTGTTGCGATCAGCCAGGTGCCGGCGCCGGCCGGCTCCTTTGCCCTGAACGCAGATGGCCGTCTGGTAGTGGCGCTCAGGGAAACCATTGCGCTTTATGATCCGGCCACCGGCGTGCCGGAAACAATCGCGCAGATTGAAGATAGCCATCCCAACTTGCGTCTGAATGACGGTGAGGCCCTGGTCGATGGTTCCTTTATCGTCGGCACGATGCATGTACTGCGCAACGAAGGCGAGCCGCCCCTTGGCGGTCTTTACCGGCTTTATCCACATGGCGGACTCGTCAAGCTGGACAGTAATATCGGCATTGCCAACGGGCCTTGCGTCAGTCCGGTAGACGGGCGATTCTATGTGAGCGATAGCAGCGTTCGCGCCATTTATTCCTACGCCATTGCAACTGACGGCACGCTTGCCGACCGGCGCCGGTTTGTCGACACCCAGGCGTATGCATCCGGTCCCGACGGTTGCTGTTTTGATTCGGACGGCGGGCTGTGGACTGCATTGGTACATGCCGGCGCTATTGCCCGTTTCGGGTCGGACGGCGCCTTGACGCACAAAATTGCATTGCCCTTGACCCATCCTGCATCGTTATGTTTTGGTGGGGCAAACCTGGACGAGTTGTTCGTTACATCGATCCGCGATAGCGGCCGTTTAAGGGGTGATAAGCCGCTGGATGGCGCCGTGTTGCGGGTTCGTGGCATTGGTGCGCAGGGGCGGGCGCCGGCCCGCACCCGTATCGGTATTGCGTGATAACAGCCTATCCGCCCAGCTGGCGGTATGCCAGGAACCGGCGATCGCTACCCGAGACTTCCGATGCCACGAAATCCAGGAAGACCCGGATCTTGGCCGGAATCATTGGCGTGTCCAGAATCGTGGCATAGATGCCGTCTTCGAAAGAGGAATTGGTTACCCGGAAATCGGGCAGCAGGCGTACCAGGCGTCCCTGGGCGATATCATTGGCTACCGTATAGTCGTCCAGCAGGGCGATGCCTTCTCCCAGCCTGGCCAGTTCCAGTTGGGCAATACCATTGTTGGTAACATGGCGTGGGTGCAGAGCCACCTCGTCAATGCCCTTATCCGACAGAAAGCGGAAAACATAGCCCTCGCCCGGTTTCAAATAGCATATCAAGGCATGGTCAGCCAGTTGCGGAGGCGCTGTCAGCGCGGGCATCGATGCAATATAGTCCGGGGAAGCCACAAGATGGCGTTCGCTTTTGAACAAAATCCTGCGTTTTAAGCCGGCTTCAACCGGCGGAGCGATGCGAAAATCGATATCTATTTGCGCAAGGCGAAGATCCGCCTGTGCTTCGGCCAGAATAAGTTCGACGTGAATGTCGGGGTACAGGGTGCGAAAGCGCGCGATGAGCGGTGTGAGCACGCCCAGCCCGAACATGACCCGGGAATGGACCCGCAACAACCCCTGAGGCGAGGTGCTGATGGCCGTAATGCTGTCGTGCGCGTGGTTGATACTCCACAATATGCCTTCCAACTGATGGGCATATTCCTGACCGGCTTCGGTCAGCATGACCTGGCGCGTAGAGCGCAGCAGCAATCTGACATTCAGCGACTGCTCCAGTTCGGTAATCATTCGGGACACGGACGTTGGAGAAATGCCAAATTGCCGCGCGGTTTCAGTGAAGCTGCCGCTGCGGGACACCGACAGGAAAAGCTCCATTGCTTTAAGACGATCCATTGATTACCTCAGAATATGCAGGACAGACAAGCGATTTTTGTCTATTCCATCATCTGGTAATTATAATTTAAGATTGCAGCAAGTCAATCAATACATATTAAAGAGGAATCCTCATGGAATTCGGTGTATTTATTCTTGCGCAACAACGTGGCTACCACCAGTCGTCCAAGCAAGTTATCAGCAATTCGGTCGAGCAGACCATCGCCGCAGAACAGGCCGGATTCAATAATGCCTGGTATGCAGAGCATCACTTCAATAACTACTCGTTGTCGCCTTCGCCGCTTATGATGGTGGCGCATTGTGCTGGCGCGACCAAGCGGATTCGTCTGGGCACCGCTGTCTGCATCCTGCCGCTGTATCATCCGGCCCGTTTCCTGGCTGAAGTCGGCTTTGTTGACACCGTTTCGGACGGTCGTCTTGACCTGGGCATCGGCTCGGGCTACCAGGCTTTCGAATTTGAACGATTCGGCGTCAAGATGGAAGACGCCTCGAAGATATATAACGAATTCCTGGACATGATCCCCATGGGCCTGACTCAACAGACCTTCGAATATCACGGCCAGTTCCTGTCCATGCCGCCCAGCTCCATTGCCGTACGTTGTCTGCAGGATCCCATGCCACCCCTGTGGATTACTTCGGGCAATCCGGTAGCTCTTGGTCGCGGCGTACGAGAGGATCACAATCTGTTTGTTACCGCATTGCTCAAGGGTAACGATGGCATCAAAGAGCTGCGCGAGCGCCTGGAGAAAGTCGCTGACGATAACGGTCGCGATCTGGATCGTGACGTCAAGTTCGGCTTTTTGCGCTGTGGTTACGCATCGGATAACAAGGCAGAAATTGATGCCTATCTGGACAGTGCGCGGTTCCAGCGCCGTATTTCCGAGAGCCTGAAATTTCGTCGTGCCCAGTCCGAAGACGGCTATATGATCAAGGAAGTGCCTTCACAGACAGATGTCACTTTTGACGAGTTGCGCAAGAATCTGCCGGTGGGTTCGGTCAATCAGGTCATCGACAAACTTCTGGAAGAAATCAGCATTCTTAAGCCCAACCATATTGCCTTGCAAACGCAGTTGGGCGACTTCGATCAGAAAACCATGCTCAAGCAAATCGAACTCTGGGGTGACAAAATCATTCCGGCCATCAACAAGGAACTGGGTCTGCGGGCTGCTGCCTGACCGATCCGATGGGGACCACCATGCGCATTCATTTGACAAATACCGGTGCCATCACCGTGCTTGATGCTGCCGAGTTTCGCAAGCTTGATGTTCTGATCGACCCGCTTGCACCCGAAAAGCTGGAGCAGGCTATTTTGAAAATCGGTCGACGTGAAGATGACGATCATATTCGATTGTCACCGGCAGTACTGCGGTTCCTGGCAGATCGGGCAGGCGATGCGCAATGGGAGTCCGGGTTTGCGCAAATGATGGCCTATGCAACCAAGGCCGGTTGGGTGGATGAACAAGGCGACGTGCGCGTGCATATCGAGCGCAACGAAATTGACGAAGTGGTAAGCGAAGTTGAATTCAAGGCCGCCATGCGTGCGCTGCCTGCAGGCATCAGTGCTGTGACAACGGGCAGCGGAGAAGGCATGGCCGGACTCATTGTGTCGAGCCTGACGTCGATTTCGGCCGAGCCACCACTGGTTGGTTTCTTTATCAATGAAAGTTCGTCGATCGTGCCTGCACTGCTGGCCAATGGCCGCTTTGTTGCCAATGTGCTGGGCGAGGCGCACCGCGATGTGATGGCTACCTTTTTGTGCGAAAAACAGGGCCCTGCCCGTTTTTCCAAAGGCGACTGGGGCAGTGGCCTGCATGATCAGCCGGTCCTGAACGATGCACTGGCCAGCGTGGAGTGCGACATTGTCAACACCCAGGCGCTGGGCACCCACCGGCTGATCGTGGGCAAAATCCGCCGTTCGGTCAGCCGGCAGGCCAGTCCGATGATCAACTTCAATGCCGGCACGCACCGACTGGAGCCGCTGCCACTCTAGCTTATCCATTGTTGCCGGATTGACCAGGAAAAGCGGCCTGGCGTACTTGTCCGGCACGCAACACCCTTTCGAGACAGAAACACCATGACTGAAAAATTTGTTCATATCGACGTATCCGATTATGTTGCGCTGGTTACCATGGA
>JBOIGK010000360.1:0-3095 GCA_050742695.1 Advenella sp.
CCAAAAATCAGCGAAAGCCCGCAAGCGACCATGAATAGTGATGAGGTGCCAGCCAGGCCATTGAGAAACAGAACTGCAAATCCGCTCAGATCCATGGGCGGTCCTGTGCACAGGGGGCACCACCAGCCAGGCGCCCGAGCATTGCCGAGTTGTCCGGGCCATATGCGGCACCGCGGGGTGTAGCGACGGCTTTAGCGCAGTGTCCGACTTTGTGATGGCGCAGTTGCAAGTTCAAGTGGTGGCCCCGGGTACCGTCTCTTTCTGGAGCAGTCATTGCGTGCCGCACCGCTACTTGGCAGGGCGCATTTTGGCAATTTGCGCATCATCGGGCTGGACAGTGGCGCCATCGATATAGCGGATGTCCGTCATGATGCCGCGACCATCTTTGATGTCCAGCTTGCCGATATATGCGCCCAGGGTCGATTGATGATCCTGCGGACGATAGGAGATCGGGCCGAACGGCGAGACGACCTCAAGACCGGAGAATGCCTTGCGGATTGCCTCTGTATCTGTCGCATCTGCCTTGCGGAATCCTTCTGCGAGTGACTTGATGGCCATATAGCCGACGATGGAACCGAGTCGAGGATAGTCGTTGAATCGTTTCTGATAGGCATCAAGAAAGGCCTTGTGCTCGGGCGTGTCGATAAACTGCCAAGGATAACCGGTAACGATCCAGCCCTTTGGCGTATCGGCTCCCAGGGTGTCCAGATATTCGGGTTCTCCGGTCAGCAGGCTGACGACCGGCATGTTTTCAAAGAACTTGCGGGTGGTGCCGGCGCGGACAAACTTGGTGACATCAGGGCCGAACAGTACATTGAAAATGGCATCGGGCTTGGCTTCGCCCAGCGCCTGGATAACATTGCCTGCATCGACCTTATTGAGTGGGGTGGCCTGCTCTGCGACAAATTGCACATCTGGCTGCACCTGCTTCAACAGGGTTTTGAAGGTCTCGGCAGCCGACTGACCATACTCGTAATTGGGGTAGACGATCGCCCAGCGCTTTTTATTGAGCTTGGCCGCTTCAGGCACTAGCATGGCTACCTGCATATAGGTAGAGGCACGAAGACGGTAGGTATAGTCATTGCCGTCAGCCCAGACCAGCTTGTCGGTCAGCGGCTCGCTGGCCAGATAAAACACCTTTCGGTGTGCCGCAAAATCGGCCAGCGCCAGCCCGATGTTGGACAAAAAGCCACCGGTCAGCGCATGCACCTTGTCCCGGCTGACGAGCGCCTGGGCTTCCTTGATGGCATTACCCTGATTGCCGGCATCATCGCGGATAATGATTTTCAGCTTGCGGCCATTGATGCCACCGTCCTGATTGGCCTGTTCCGCCGCCAATACCATGCCGTTTTTATAGGGTTCAAGAAAAGCAGGAAAAATCTTGTAGCTATTGATTTCGCCGATACGTATTTCATCTGCCGCTTGCGCATGGACGGTGGGCGTCATAGCCAGACACGTCATTACGCTCGTGATGATAGCCAACAAACCTTTTGGCGCGCCTTTTTGCATGATATCTCCTGATAATGCCTGATTTTTTGATGTATCCCTAAGTGTAATTTAGTTACCTTAATTTTGATAAATAATATGATCTAGATTGTGGATTTTTTTACTGGCGTGTTTGCGTCTCTTTGTATTCGCAGACCAGCCATCTGCAAGTAGAAGATGATCACCTGCGCAGTGCCGGAGCGGCGAGGATAAAAAACCGCTCTGCAGCAGGCAACGTGCGCCGACGGGATCGCGCCCGTGGCGGGCAGCAAACGGCATCATGGCAGTCAGAATATGGCATGTTTCGGAGAATTTGTTAGAAGCACCGCGTTGCTGACGATCTGAGGCGCGCCAATATAAGCCCGGAATAAAATAGACAGATTGATTTATAATATTGTCTCTGGTCGAAGCTGGCCGTTCATGGCCGCCTGTTGTTGCATCTATGTTATTGACCTGGGTCGCAGCCGTTGCCCGGGCCTTTGCCGCCTTTGTGGGCTCGCGGCCAGTCTTGTAACGTTTTCGTTTTTTCAAATTTTCAGTTGCTGTCATTGCAGCACCCGCTGGCCAAGAGCCGACGAGGCTGCCTGCCGGCGACCGTCTGTATGTTTCGCCTTTTTGAAGGATTATTATTATGTCATGGCAAATGTGGTCAGCGTTTTTCCTGGCATGCTGGATTATCAGCATTTCGCCCGGCGCGGGCGCGATTGCTTCCATGTCTACCGGGGTCAATCATGGCGTGCGCCTTGGGCTTTGGAATATTCTGGGCCTGCAACTGGCACTGGCCGCGCAAATCTCGATTGTTGCCGCCGGCGTGGGCGTATTGCTTACAACCACCAGTTGGGCCTTTGCGCTAATCAAGTGGTTCGGGGTTTTTTATTTGCTTTATCTGGCCTGGCAACAGTGGCGGGCGCCAGTGCGCGTGATACAGCTGGATGCCCGGGTACCAAATGTGCCCGCGCATCGATTGGTATTGCGCGGCTTTCTGGTCAATATGAGTAATCCCAAGGCAATGGTGTTCCTGCTTGCCGTATTGCCGCAGTTTATTGACCCGCGCGCACCGCTTGCACAGCAATACCTAGTGATGGGTATGACGATGACGGTGGTGGACGTCATCGTCATGAGCGCCTACACCTGGCTGGCGGCCAAAATCTTGCGATTGATGCATTCGGCAAAACAGCAGAAAATCCTCAATCGTGGGTTTGCCGGCTTGTTTACCCTGGCGGCCGGTCTGCTGTCCCTTGTTCACCAGGCGGGCAAGTAACCCGGCACAACTTGGCACAATTTACTCGCGCCGTCTTTACTCGCGCCGGCTCTAACTGTGCCATCGGTACTTCTGGCGCGGCACGTGAATCAGGCCGACTGGCAAATCGGAAACGTTTTGCCGGTCAATATATGGCGGTTATTTCACCTGCTTATATCCGTCAGTTAACATTCGTCAGTTTATATTCGTTGGCTAATACATAACGATCATTTCGCCGCTAACCCGGCCTGTTGGATGATCGCTCGATTATTACGCGACTCTTCATCAATAACCCGCTGAAAGACTTCAGCGTTGCCGCCACTGGGGATATTGCCCGATTGCCGCAGGCTGTCTGCTATATCACGATTTT
>JBOIGK010000361.1:0-1717 GCA_050742695.1 Advenella sp.
TCCCTCATCCCCATGCCGTCGGGACCGGTGACGAATGCGTGGCCATGACCATTTAGAGGATACCAGGTGCAAGACTGATTCGCGGTGGTAGGTTCTCCCCACTCTGCATAGCAGTGTGGCACGCGGCAGAATTTTCCGTCAGAAGACAGGGGAGGATCTCGGCTGGCAGCCTGCGGAGCCGGAAATTTCCATTCCTGCCCGACTCTGGGGTGGGCCAGCTCGGCGTCAGAATGATTGATACTCCTCCCTAATCCGGGCGCGCTCAAAAACCAAGTGCAACATTTTTGGGAGAAAATGTTGCATGGGAAAGATCTACAAACAATTGAGTATTGAAGAACGAACGATGATCCAAACGCAACTGGAAATGGGAGTCCGGCCGGGAGCGATTGCCTTGGGGTTGAATCGTTCGGCGTCGACGCTTTCTCGCGAACTTCGTCGAAACGGCTGGACTCGTCCGAAGGCGCGTCGCGGCCCCGGACGTCCTCTGGCGGCAGGCGGCTATCGTGGCGAAGCCGCTCATAAGCGCGCCCATGCCTGCACGGTCACACCCCGCGTTGATCGGCGCCTGCGACCGGGAACCGCCTTGTGGGATCAGGTTACCTGCTATCTGAAAGCGGGCTACTCGCCCGAGCAGATTGCTGGCACACTGGCGCTTGTGAACGCTGAGACACCCATGTTGCAGGTTTCTCACGAAACCATCTACACTGCGATCTACGCCATGCCACGTGGCGAACTGCGCACGGAAGTGATTGGCTGGTTGCGCTTTAGCCATGCCAAGCGCCGTCCACGTGCGCGTGGCATAGACCGACGGGGACGGATTCCAGACATGGTCAGCATTCATGAGCGTCCGCCTGAAGTTGAAGAGCGACTGGTGCCTGGGCACTGGGAGGGCGATCTTATCAAGGGAGCGCATAACCGCTCGGCCGTCGGTACGCTGGTCGAACGCACCACCTTGTTCACGGTACTGTCCAGAATGGACAACGCCAGTGCGGAAGCGGCGCTGAGTGGATTTCGTCATGTGCTCAATCGTATCGAGGCGCAGCAGCGTCTCTCGCTGACTTACGATCAAGGCCGGGAGATGGCGGCGCATCAGCGCCTGACTGAAGCCACCGGAGTGAAAGTATACTTTGCCGATCCGCACAGCCCCTGGCAGCGGGGAATCAACGAGAACACCAACGGCTTGTTGCGACAGTACCTGCCCAAGGGTGCCGACTTGAGCGGCTTCACTCAGGAAGAGTTGGATGCGATTGCCTGGAAACTGAACACCCGGCCACGCAAGTCGCTGGGCTTCAGGTGCCCCGCTGAGCTGTTCACTCCGAATGCCTTCGATTTCAGGCAGCATCATGCCGCACTTTTTGCACTTGGTCATTGAAACCGCCCACTATAAAACTCAAGGAAAGTGATGGGTGGCATATCGTTTCGTTGCTAGGATCTGTTTGAGATCGCCAATATACTCCGGCTATCCTTGCTTCAGAAGGCCTTTATGCCCTTTACAAAATTGTGGTCTTCACATATAATTCACAAATAGTTCACACATATTTGACAGAGTCAGCGCAAGCTTTGCTATTTAATCAAACATGGAGCGGTAAGATGGAAACTGAAAACATAAAACCGGATAACAGTAAAGATGAAAGCACCAAACACAATAACGTGTTTGAACTAGTCCTGATCGGGCTGTTGGCTGCGTTGATGGGGTTGGCTTCCTGAGGATTAGAAT
>JBOIGK010000362.1:0-11096 GCA_050742695.1 Advenella sp.
AGGAGCGAGAGCGTTCTATTGCGTTTCATCCATTTTCTCCGGCGGAAAAAATCATGCGGTACTTTCTTTCGGTGTAGCGGTTCAGTCCCATGATAATAATGATGTTGGCGATCAGCAGCAGGACCACAATGGCGGCGCCCAGCGGCCAGTTCAGGGAACTGAGAAATTCGTCATAGGCCGCCGTGGCCACCACCTTCAGGCGGCGTCCGCCCAGAATGGCGGGCGTGGCAAACGCCGAGGCCGACAGGGCGAAAACGATGATGGAGCCCGATAGTATTCCGGGCATCAGTTGCGGGAAAATGATTCGGCGAAAGACAGTCAGGGGTGAGCCGCCAAGCGAGCGGCCGGCATACTCCACGGTGGGGTCCAGCTTGCGCAAGGTTGCCCAGATGGAAATAATCATGAAGGGAACCATGACGTGCACCAGGCCGATGACCATACCGGTAAACGTGAAAGTGAGGCGGATTGGCGAATCGATCAGACCCAGCAGGAGCAGGGTATCGTTGATAAGCCCTTGCCGGCCCATCAGGATGGACCAGCCCAGCGTGCGCACCACCACCGAGATCAGCAAAGGTCCCAGCACCATGACCAGGAAAATGCCGCGCCATGGGGCACGCATGCGCGCCAGGATGAGCGTTTCCGGAATACCCAGTACCAGGCAGATCGCGGTGACCAGCAGGGCCATGCCAGCGGTGCGCAGGAAAATCTCCCCATAGTAAGGGTCGGAAAAAATCGTTATGTAGTTGCCAAACGAAAAATCCGGGACGATGCCGGTGGTGCCGTTAAAAGCATAGAAGGACAGCACGGCGACCAGCAGCATGGGAATGATGAGCATGCCGCAAAACAGCAGGAGCGCGGGCGTCAGCAGGACAAAGGGTTCTTTACGCATTTGAGCCACCCATCCTACTGTTGCTCGGCGATAATGCGCAGATCGCAGTCCTGCCAGTCCAGTGTCACCGTCTCACCGGGTTGCGCGGTGAGCGTCTTGATCGAGACAAACCACATGCCCAGTGGCGTTTTGACTTCGCATAGCCAGTGCGTGCCCAGAAACACGGCCTCGGACAGCGTGCCCGGCAATTTTCCGGCCATGCCCGGGTCTGCAAAACCGACATTCTCCGGTCGGATCATAATGTTGGCCGTACCTGCGCGAAAAGGATGGTTTTCCGGCAGACAGACCGCGGAGGTCAGGCCATCGCTGCTTACTTGATAGCCCTGGGTATCGCTGTGCGCAATCGTGCCTTCAAAAACATTGGCGCGCCCCAGAAACCCGGATACAAACAGCGTCCTGGGGTTATGGTACACCTCGAGCGGTGGCGCCAGCTGTTGAATGCAGCCGTCGTTCATCAGCGCAATACGGTCGCTCATGGTCATCGCTTCGGTCTGGTCGTGGGTAACCAGAATCGTGGTAATGCCCAATTTGCGCTGGATTCGGCGCAGCTCGATGTGCATGTTTTCGCGCAGCTTGGCATCCAGATTGGACATGGGTTCATCAAGCAAGAGCAGCCTGGGCCGGATGGCCAGTGAACGGGCGATTGCGACACGTTGCCGCTGGCCCCCGGAGAGCTGGGCAGGGTAGCGCTCGCCCATCCCGGTCAGGCTGACCATGTCAAGCACCTGGTCGATGCGCTCGCGCCGTTCGGCTTTGGCCATTTTCCGCATTTCTAGACCGAAACTGATGTTGTCCTGGACAGTCATGTGGGGAAACAGCGCGTAGCTTTGGAATACCACGCCAATATCACGCTTTTCAGGTGGCATGTCGGTCAGATCCGTGCCGTCCAGGATGACTTGGCCACGAGTGGGGTCGGTGAATCCGGCAATCATTTGCAGGGTGGTCGTTTTGCCGCAACCGGACGGGCCCAGCAGCGAGACAAACTCGCCGCGCTCGATTTCAAGATTCATGGATTTGACCACGCGCGCCGAGCCGTAGTCTTTACCGAGGTTTCTGACAGAAAGAAAGCTCATTTACCGCTCCACCGTTCGGTTCCAGCGATCATTCCATTGCGTGCGCACGGCATTGACGGTATCCCAGTCGGTCTTTTCCAGTTTGTCGACCGCCGCGCCATACACCACCCGTTGCGCGTCCTCTGCGGGCAGCTTCACCGTTTTGTTGACAGGGCCCCAGCTTTGGGTGCGCGCAAAGACCACCTGTATTTCGGGTGTTGCCAGATATTGCACCAGTTTCTGTGCCAGTTCAGGCACATTGCTTTTGACCACAGGACAGGCGGCTGTCAGCAGTGCCATCGCGCCTTCTTTCGGATAAACGAATTTGACCGGAAAGCCGGTTGACTTGAACGTTTCAACCCGACCATTGCCCCACACGCCGATAATTGCTTCACCGTTCTGAAACAGCGAGGTCATGCCGCCGGGCGAGGGTTCCCAGGCGAGCACATTCGGATTGATTTTTTTGATAATGGCATCAAAGCCGGGATCGGGGTTCTTTTCATTGCCGCCATTGAGTTTGGCAAATTTCACCAGCGTGTGCAGGCCGTATGTGTTGTTCAGCGGCGGTATGACCATGCGTTGCTCAAACTGGGGATTTTCCAGATCGTGCCATGATGTCGGTGGCGTCAGACCTTCTTTTTTGAAGACCTCTTCATTGTAGAACAGGCCGGTGGCCACCAGGCCGATACCAAGGGCATTGGGTCCGAGGTCAGCGATCGGGTACAGGTCTTTGAATACGGGTGCACTTTTGTCGATTTTGTCGCAGAAGCCAAATTGCATTGCCTGGTACATGGGGCCGTCATCGAGCATGACTACGTCCAGTTCAGGATTGCTTTTCTGAGCCTGAAGCTTTCCCAGCGTGTCGGTCGAGTTGCCCGGGACATAAACAACCTTGACGTTGTTGGCCTTTTCGAAAGCGGGAAGCACCTCTTCCTCAAACGCTTTTTGCGTTGAACCGCCATATGACCCGAGATACAACGTGGGCGTTTGCGCATATACCATCGAGGTTGCCGGAACCAGTAAACCTGCTATGGCAATTGTCATAAGCTTGCGTTTCATCATTTTCTCCGTGGTGGGGGGAACAACTTACGGATAACAATAGAGAACACTGCCCGCTATGTAAAATGCTTTTTTTTAGCCCGTCCATAATATGGTGTTATGGCATGCTCATGATTGTTCACCAGGTTAAAGCAGCTTGCCGTTTTGTGCGATTGCCATGGTCACATTTGTTTTGACGTAGTGCACAAAATCCTTGAGCACGCGCAAAGCCGGCTTGTCGGCGCGATAAAGCGCACTGAAATGGACCATTAGTCGCGGTGAAAAATTCCTGAACACAATGTTGTTTCCGATATAGGTTATCACTGTGATGGGGTCGACGATTGCCAGGCAATTGCCTGATTCCACAAACGAGCACATGGTTTGCGACGTGTTGGTGTCAACGCTTGAGAACACCTTGATGCCATGGGACACCAGTAACAGGCCAAACGCCTGGCGGGTGTCCATGTCGTGGGAGCCTAGTATCATGGTCTGCCCCTGAAGATCGGTGACGTGGATCTCGCTTTTCTGAGCCAGTGGATGATTACGCGGAATGGCTATCTTGGAATCCAGCGAGAACAGATGCTCGCCTAGCGGACTGGGATACTCGCTGGACAGGATGACCATACCGAGATCACACTTGGCATTCTGCACCATATCCATGATGGTGGTAGAGGCATGGGTTGTCAGCTTGACCGACAGGTCGGTATGTGTTTGCATGAAGTTGTGCAGCAAGAAAGGCAATGCGGCAGAGGCCAGACAGGGCGCGGCCGCAATATGGAACTGGCCCTTTTGCGCTTTCTGGATCTGGCTGGCTGCATAGGCAATTTCCTGAACGCCGACCAGACTGCGCTCCACTTCCTTGAACAGTTCTTCGGCCTCGTGTGTCGGAAAAAGACGGCCCTGGCGACGCTCAAATAGCGGAAAGCCGACCGAGGTTTCCAGATCCGATATCAAACGTGTGGTGGCAGGTTGCGAGATGGAAAGAAACTCCGCTGCCTTCGTAACGGTACGGCTGATCATGAGGGCGCGAAATGCCTCGAGTTGTCTTAGTGTCATTGCCTACTCGAACTGGTAAAAATTGATGAATCATGCCGGGATGACCCAGCTGGGACGATAAGTGTATGGGGGTATTGATGTATCGTTGTCCTAGGGATAATACTAATGCACCTAGGGAGAATACCTAGGTTGCGGCACTCGTAAGTGACGCGTATTCGTTGTGCTAACGCCAATGTTTTTTTCTTTTCATCGCAAAATGCGTGCCCGATCCAGGTGATGTATGGTGCGGGTGGCGAAAACATCGTTATAAAACGGCAACTTTGGACTGGTGGTCGTGCAGGCTGGCTGCCACTTGCGCTGGGGCAGGCAAGCGGCAGAAATTTGAATACGGGAATACGCCGGGCCTAAGGTGGCCGGCGGCCGTTACGGCCACCGTTGCCAGGCCAGACAGGCGCTGACAACGGTAGCAGGCAATAACTGCGTGGCGTTACGCAGCCTTGCGCAGCCTGCGCAACACAACAGGCACCAGCAGGAACAACGCAGATACGGTCAGAATGACAATTGAAATCGGCGTTTCTACCAGTATGGCCGGGTTGCCCTGCGCTGCCGCCAGGGCCGTGCGCAACTGATTCTCTGCCATGGGCCCCAGAATCAGACCGATCAGGATGGGCGCAATGGGAAAGTCATAGACACGCATGACATAACCCATCAGGCCCACAGCTACCATGCAGGCCAGGTCAAAGGTGGAGCCGGACACGCCCCAGATGCCGATCATGGCAAATACCAGGATGCCGGCATATAACTGGGGTTTGGGAATCAGCAGCAGCTTGACCCAGATGCCGACCAGCGGCAGGTTAAGTATCAGCAGCATGACGTTGCCGACGTACAGCGACGCGATGAGTCCCCAGATGAGTTCCGGATTTGAAGTGAAGAGAAACGGGCCAGGCTGCAGGCCGAAATTCTGGAACGCGGCCAGCAAAATGGCGGCTGTGGCAGAAGTTGGCAGGCCCAGTGTCAGCAATGGCACCAGCACGCCTGCAGCAGCCGCGTTGTTCGCCGCCTCGGGGCCAGCGACACCTTCAATGGCGCCCACGGTACCGAATTCCTCTTTCCTTTTGCACAGTTTCTTTTCCAGTGTATAGGACAGCATGGTTGGAATCTCGGAGCCGCCACCGGGCAGGGCGCCCATGGGAAAGCCAATGGCAGTGCCGCGCAACCAGGGCATGAAAGAGCGCTTCCAATCGTCCTTTGTCATCCACAGGCCGCCCTTGATGGGCATGATGTCGTCGTTCTGGTGGCGATAGCGGCTGGCAACATAAATAATCTCACCGATCGCAAACAGCGACACCAGTACGACGGTCAGTTCCATACCATCCAGCAGTGAGCTGACGCCAAATGTCATCCGTGGCTGTCCGGTCATTTTGTCGATGCCGATGACACCGAATGCCAGGCCGATGAACAGGGAAATAAAGCCGCGGACCCGCGAGGTGCCCATGACGACCGCCACCGAAGTGAAGGCCAGAACGGTCAGGGCAAAATAGTCTGCCGGTTTGAAGTAGAACGCCAACTCGGCAATGGAGGGCGCGGCAAAGGTCAACAGGAGGGTGGCGATCGTGCCGGCGACGAAGGAACCCACCGCCGCTGTGGCCAGCGCTGCAGCCCCGCGTCCGGAGCGCGCCATTTTGTTGCCCTCCAGCGCGGTCATCATGGAGCCGGCTTCGCCGGGCGTGTTGATCAGAATTGAGGTGGTGGAGCCACCGTACATCGCGCCGTACAGGACGCCGGCGAACATGATGAATGCCGAGACCGGACCCACAGACACGGTTACCGGCAGCAGCAGTGCAATGGTCAGCGCCGGGCCGATGCCGGGCAGGATGCCAATGGCAGTGCCAAGCACGGAACCGACCAGCGCCCAGAAAAGATTCATGGGTTGCAGGGCGACATCAAAGCCTTGCAGTAATAAGCCGAAGGTATCCATTCAGAAGCCCGCCAGGGGAAGAAAACCGCCCAGTTGCAGACCCAGGCGCGAAAAAAGAAACCAGCACACCGAGCCGAGAATGGCCCCGGTGATCAGGTCGATGAGTGTCTTGTGCGAGCCAAAAGCGCGCGCAACCAGCGTGAACGACAGCATGGCGGTTATGGGCAGGCCCAGTGCTTCCATGGTGAGTGCCGGTACGATGGTGGCAGCGAGCGCAGTAAAGAAGGCGCGCTTGTCCATGGGCAGGTTGCCGGTGGCATTTTCCGTATCCTGCGCTTCGAAGCGTTCGCCTCGCGCAATTTGAATCAACAGCAGAATGCCTAGCAACAGCAGGCCACCGCCGGCGATGGTGACAAACATGCCTGGACCGATAGCCGCGTACTGTGCCGTTGCCGGCAATGTGGTCGTGGCGTACAGGCAGATACAGCCCAGGATAATAACGGCAATACCCAGCCACCAGGGCCGGGCGCCAGGCGCCGCAGCCTCTGGGCCCGCCGGTGTTACGCCTGCCGGCGATGGTGTTTCCTTATTTTGCAAGACCTGCATCCTTCAGGATTTTGTTGATACGGTCACTTTCTTCTTTGATGAAGCTGCCAAACTCAGGTCCGGCCAGGAAGAACTGGTCCCAGCCCTGGGTGGCCATGGTCTGCTTCCAGGCATCGCTCTCATTGAGTTTGGTGAAGCGGTCGACCCAGACTTTGTAATTGTCGTCGGGCATGTCGACTGAACCCAGGACGCCACGCCAGTTTGCCAGTTCCACATCGTAGCCGGCCTCCTTGAAGGTGGGCGCATCCAGCCCTTTCATACGCTCGGCTGAGGTAATGCCCAGTATTTTGACGCGTCCGGATTTGGCAAATTGCTGAAATTCGGAAATACCTGAGATGCCGGCCTTGAGGGTGCCGTTGACAATGCCGGTGACGGTATCGGCGCCGCCGGCCTGCGGAATGTAATTGAGTTTGTTAACCTCTGTGCCGCTCGCCTGGGCCAGCAGAGCCAGCGCGATATGATCCACGCCACCGGCCGAGCCACCGCCTACCGGTGTGCCACCAGGATTTTCCTTGAGCGCTTTGGCAAAATCGGCCAGCGTCTTGTAAGGAGAATCTGGGCGTACGGCAAGCACCAGGTATTCTGCCGTCAGGCGGGCGACTGGTTTGAATTTGGCAAGATCAATGGGCGACTTGTTCAAAGTAATCGCGCCGACAGTAATGGCACCGAAGACGGCCAGATTGTCCGGCTTGCCGGCCGACCCGTTCTGAAATTCGGCCAGGCCGATGGTGCCACCGGCTCCACCTTTGTTGGTGAAGTTGACGCTGCCAGTATAAATGCCGGCCTTGTTCATGGCCGAGAAGGCCTGTCGGCCCGTGCCATCCCAGCCGCCGCCGGGATTGGCCGGCAGCATGACGCTGACCTGTGCGCTGGCTGCTGCAGCAAAAAGTGTGGTGGCCGCAATGCACGACCGCAGGATGGCTGATAGTTTCATGTCCGCTCCGAATGGGTTTGTTGTAATTGGTAATGATTCAGAGAAGAATAGGTTGGATCACGATGTATTGTCAATAAGGGAAATGGAGTGGACAGCCAGGGCCAGCTTCAAGGCAGGGAAGTGGCGCTGCTGCGATGCGCGCTGGGGCGCCAGGCACCAGGCAATGCGCAGCAGGCATCTGTTGTCGTTATATCCGGTTCAGTTGGCGCTTCTGGCCCGGAATGCCTTGGCGCTCAGCCCTTCCTGAACGCCCATATGTTCCGGGGCCACATCAATCACCATCGTGCGGATGCAGGTGTCCGATACATCCAGCGTAGTAACGGCCGCTTTGTTGATGGCGGCCATGAAATTGGCCTTGAGTTCATCGTCGCGGCCGGCAAGCAGGAAAGCCACAATGTTGACGAATTCGGCGCCGACCTGGCCCGCTACAATCGAATCCTGCTGTTCAATTTCCTGCAGGGAAATGCGGATGCTGGGCAAGGCCGCATTCAGCGTTTGCTCTATGACTTTGGTGGCATTTTGCAGGAAGGCGGTTTTCTGTTGCTGGCTGCGGCCGGCGGTGACCTGAACTTGAAGAATGGGCATGATAGAAATGTCTCGTTTGAATGGAATGTGCTGTGAAATAGGGGCAGGGTTGGCACCCATCGCCTTTTGCGATTGTATCGGAAAGCCGGCCAGATGCCATCTATTGATGCATTTTCAGTTTTCTTTAAGGTGGTGAAAATTAATATACGGAAGACACGACAGCGACCGCTGTTGCTGTATTCACGGATCGTCCCGCGTCAATGACTGTTTTGAGTGCATTGTGCGGATCCATTCAAATCATTTACGTATCGGCAACGGCAAGCAAGTGCGCCGACCGAAAATATCCACTTCCAGGAAACCAAATCAAATGTTGTCTGCTGAAGAGCTTTCGGTCGAAGCGCCGCGTCAGCCCAAGCGCTGGTATCAAATTCTATATGTACAGGTGGTGATCGCCATTGTCCTGGGGGTGCTGCTGGGGCAGTTCTATCCACAGGTTGGCGAAAGCATGAAGCCGCTCGGCGATGCGTTTATCAAGCTGGTAAAAATGATCATTGCACCCGTCATATTTCTTACTGTCGTGACGGGGATTGCCGGCATGACCAATATGAAGACGGTAGGGCGCGTGGCCGGCAAGGCCATGCTTTACTTCATTACCTTTTCCACATTGGCGCTGATCATTGGTCTGGTGGTCGCCAACACGCTGCACCCTGGGTCCGGTCTGAATATTGACCCGAAAACGCTGGACGCCGGTAAGGTGGCCACTTATGTAACCAAGGCGCATGACTCGTCCATTGTCGGGTTTCTGATGAATATCATTCCCGACACCACGCTCAGCCCGCTGGTCAGTGGCGATATTCTGCAGGTGTTGTTTATTTCGGTATTGTTTGGCATCGCGCTGGCGGCCACCGGAGAACACGGCAAGCCGGTTCTGGATTTTTTCCAGCAACTGTCCCGGCCGGTATTCAAACTGGTGGCTATTTTAATGAAGGCTGCGCCCATCGGTGCATTTGGCGCCATGGCATTTACCATTGGCAAATACGGGATCGCCTCTATTGGCAATCTGCTGTATTTGATTCTGACCTTCTATATTACCGCCGTGCTATTCGTTGTGATTGTGCTGGGGCTGGTTGCACGGTACAACGGATTTTCGATTTTCAAACTGGTGCGTTACATTAAAGATGAATTGTTTTTGGTGCTGGGCACCAGTTCATCGGAGGCCGCGCTGCCTACGCTGATGCAGAAAATGGAGCGGGCCGGTTGCGCCAAGTCTGTTGTGGGGCTGGTGATTCCTACTGGTTATTCTTTCAATCTGGACGGCACCAATATTTACATGACGCTGGCCGCGCTGTTCATTGCGCAAGCCTGCAATATCGACCTTTCCCTGCAACAGCAGGTTTTGCTGCTGCTGGTGGCCATGATCAGTTCCAAGGGCGCTGCCGGGGTTACCGGAGCCGGCTTTATTACATTGGCTGCTACGCTGGCCGTGGTGCCTGATGTTCCGGTGGCAGGCATGGCCCTGATTCTGGGGATTGACCGTTTTATGTCCGAATGTCGCGCCCTGACCAATCTGGTAGGCAATGCCTGCGCCACCATCGTAGTGGCCCGCTGGGAGAATCAACTGGACACCCGGCAACTGGAAGCCGCATTGAATCAGCAGTTGCCTGCAGAGGTTGATGACCAGATGATAGGCGTTGCGCAGGCGGCTGACTGAGCGGACAAGAGGCACCGCGTTCAGGTCGTGCGTTTGCAAGGGGACGGGCTTTACCTGGTGCCGACAGTGGATCAATCGCAAACGCATGAAAAAAGGGGCACTGCAAGCGTGCCCCTTTTTCTATTTCAGTAAAGTTGACTACTGATCGTTTTTGCGCAGTGCGCGAACGGCGCGTTCCAGGATCTGGCGGGTTCTAAATTGCACCAGCGCCTGCCAGTCGGGGTCGGCCGGGAAGAAAAAGTCCAGCAGGCGCTGCTTTATTTTCTTGCCTTCCGCACTGGACGGGTCGCCGTGCAGATGCAGGAAATGGTCGGCCAGCAAGGCCGGCTGCCCCACCGATTGGCTGTCATAGGTGCCGCATTCGACAACCAGCTGAATAAATTGGCGGTCACTAAATAGCTTGACCATGGCCGCCGAAGTGTAGCCGGTGGCGGCGGCCGAGATACCCGTATCGCTGGCATTGTTGCTGCCGGTAATCACGGTATACAGCCATGGGCCGTATATGGACTGGGCGCGCGCGATGCCGGGATATTCCTGCTCGGCAATGGCCATGAGCATGGGGTGGCCAAACTGCCCGGCGCCGGTGTGCAGATCGAAGCTGATGACTTGCCTGGCGTGCGCCGGCAGATGCTCTTTCAGGATTTTATGCAGCGTGAGATTGGACCAGCTGGGTTTTTCGCCGCCATAATACAGGCCATCCCGATGGCGATATTGACCGGCTTCCACAATGTTCATCAGCGCAGCATAGCCTTTTTCTTCCACAGTCTGGCGCCAGCGCAGGTCCCGCGCTTTGCGCCTGGCGGCGTCACGGATATCGGTCGCAAATAGCTCATGAACCGCTTCGTAGCCCGGATTTGCCGGCAACGGCTGGTCAAAATCCAGATAATTGCGATTCAGATCCATGTTGTCTTCATTGACCCGCCGCTTCCAGGATGTACCCCACGGATTGATCAGGTGAATGAACAAAATGCCTACGCCGGCAGCCGGGGAAACGTCCTGTTCCAGCAGAAAGCGGGTCTGGCAGATGGAGCCATAGTAACCCTCGACGCCATGCGTGCCGGACACCACCACTATCCATTTTTCGGCATCGGGATCGCCGGCCACGGCCACGTCGGTGCACAGATTCTCGTTTTCCACACCCTTGAGCGGATGAGGGTAAGCGTGCAGGTGGGCGCCTCGGTGGTGGGCGGCCTTCAGGAACGAGGCGCGCAATTGCGAGTAGGTCAGCTGGCCGGGCGCGAGTCGGAAAATGGGCAAATCTGCGGAATCGAAGGGAGTCATGAGCGAATTCTCGGGCCCAAAGGCAAGAAAAACATGGGTTTCGGACAAAATCAGGAAGCGGGCGGGAAAATTATGCAAAAATCTCGTGTCTGCGCGTTGTAACCTGCCTGCAATCACACCAGTGAACCAGGGACAAGGCGTTATAC
>JBOIGK010000363.1:0-3201 GCA_050742695.1 Advenella sp.
CCATACTGTTCTCCTTCTTTAACAAAGCAGTCGGATAAGCAACAGGACCCTGACCAAGCCACCCTTTCGATCAACCGTTAACTGGCGCAGGCGCCAGCAACCGTGCAGGCACCCGCAGCACTGAGCAGATCGGTGCAATATCCGGTGTTCAATACAGCTTACTACAACAGCGCGAAAATTTCACTTGTCATTTTCTCACGTGTCAGCCTGATACGTCGTCTGGCTATCGCCCGCGCCCTGTTCGTTGCTTGCGTCCTGCAACAAGGCCGCACGCGAGGCGGCCAGTTCTTCGGTAATCCAGGTGCGTAATGCAGCCAGCGCAGGCCAGTCGCGCAATGCCGGGCGGTACACCAGATGAATGGCATGCGCAGTGTCGTAAGCGACCGAAATGGGTGACAAGCGGATCAGCTTGCCATTGCGAATAGCGTCTGCAGCAAGCAGCTCTCGCGCCAGCGTCAGGCCCAGCCCTTGTTCTGCAGCCTGCAGCATCAGTCCCATATCGTTGAACTCGGCCACGGTATTGAACGGCACCTGCAAGCCGGCAGCAGCAAACCAGGCCTGCCAGGCGCCTCGATCGCCCAGCAGCGGTTCCTTGAGAAAGGCAGCGGGCGGCGCGCCGACAAGACGCCGTGCATCCACGGCGCAACCGACCACAATCAGCGGCATGGGATCGTCAAAAAGGCGATCTGCCACGACGCCTTGCCAGGGGCCCATGCCTTCACGTACCGCAGCATGGAACCCGTCGCGTTGCAGATCAACAATTTGCTGAGATGTGGTTATTTCAAGTGCTATATCCGGATGGCGTTCCCGCCAGCGCTCCAGTCGCGGCAACAGCCAGCGCTGTGCAAACGAGGGCACCACCGAAATACGCAGTTTTTTCTCTACGCTGTCCGAAGCCATCCTGGCCAGTTGCACTCCGTCTTCAAGCTGGATCATTGCCGACTGCACGGAACATAAAAATGTAGCGCCTGCCGCATTGAGCACGATTCTGCGGCCCTGGCGCTCAAACAACGCAAACCCTAATGCGCTTTCGAGCTGACGGATCTGCTGGCTGACCGCGCTATGCGTCAGGTGCAGCACTTCCGCAGCGGCACGCAGGTTTTGCAGCTCGGCTACGGTACGGAAGGCGGGAAGCGTATTTAAGGGAATTCTGGCCATCACGTTTCACAATGGGTATAGCCTCTGATTGCCACAGAGACAATTGGTAAGAAAAAATGACCAATCTAGTTAAAAATCATTGATTTTCATTGGTCGAATGGATAGCTAAACTTACCATAAGTGTGCTGCTTTTAGCAACGCTTATACACGACGAACCTAAGGAACGATCATGAATCCAGCTATCCAGACCCCTTCCTGCCCCAACCTTACCTGCACTTCAGAGGGCCATAGCCGATTTCGCAGACTGTTCGCGACATTGTGGTCCAAAGCAGGACGCCGGACATTGCCCGCCCTGCCCGACGCCGTCAATCAAGATGACCCCTGGTCAACCGCTGTCAGTCAGATCCAGCATCTGGATTCGCATGTGCTGGCCGATATCGGCGCCCCGCGATGGGTCATAGACGAAGTCAGCCGCCGCCAGCGCAACGATGGCATATTGGACATAAGTAAAAAATGGTAAAACCTGGGCGCGGTGGCTTTGCCCAAGTGTCCAGGCAGCACATTGATGCTGTTGCGGCGACATTTGCATCGAGCCGCCGAAGACCGCATTGAACGCCTGCAACACCGGCATTACACCTGCTGCCCTGGCACCCGAGGTGATCAACCACCCCGTCGCCTGGCGCCGCGAGCGTGTCTTGCGCAGAGACCCATAGTATAGCGTTTTACGCATTGGCATCTGCAGACGGGCCATGCAGCCGACACAACGCCGTCGGTCGGGTAGGCACACAGATCATGTGTCTACAAAAGAGACGCGTGTCAATGGCCGGAATGTTTACCCATGATCACGCAGCGGGTGAAATAATTACAGATGTCGTTATTGCACACCAGTATCAAAAGATGTTGGCTCCCGACATTGGAGGCTGTGTGCTACCCATATTCATCATGGTGCGATACCAGGCGTGAAATTGCGCCATCCCCTCTTCCAGTGGGATCTGATAGGGGCCGTGGTCATTGCGATCCCGCAAATACAGCGCACGACGTCCTTCGTCAATCCTGACCGCGATTTCGTCATCCTCTTCGGCCGTCTCCATATAGGCCTTGCGATGGTACTCGGCCAGTTCCGGGCTGAACGCCAATACATCGTCGGGATAATAAAATTCAATCAGATTAAGCGTTTCCCCAGGACCTTTGGGAAACAGCGACGACACCACCAGCGCATGCGGGAACAGTTCGATCATTAGCGTAGGATAAATCGCGATCCAGATTGCGCCGAACTGGGGCGTCTCATCACCCATGTACTCTTTGAGCAGGCGCTCCCATTCCCGGTATACCGGTGTACCACCTTTTTGCAGCGTCTGCTCGGCGCCGACCGTCTGCTTGCAATACCAGTTGCCGTAAGCCCAGCGCAGGGCGTCGCACTCTACGTATTTGCCCAGCCCCGGGTGAAACGGCCCGATATGATAATCGTCATTGTAGATTTCGATAAAGGTTTTCCAGTTGCATGGGCAGCTATGCGTTTCTACATGATCAAGCCGGTAATGGGAAAGATCATGCCCCAGTTCATTAAACAGCGTGTGAATATCGTGCGGCAGACCGGACGGATGCTCAAACAAAAAGCCACTCATGTTCAGCAGAGGAGAAGACTCCAGCTTTTTGCACTGGCGAATTTCGAACTGCGGCGCTGACAACAACTGGCCATCTGCGCGATAGGTCCAGGCATGGACCGGGCAGACAATGTTGCCGCCGGTTTGCCCCAGCGAACCGCGATGTTCGGTCAGCTCGCAGTTGGTGCTGTAGCTGCCCAGCATCAATGCCTGGCGGTGGCGGCAGACATTGGACATCAGTTTGATGCCATCGGCATTGTGTAGCAATACCCGTCCACCGTTTTCCTGCGGCAGCGCATACCAGTCCTGCACCTCTGGCACACTGTTCTGGTGCCCCACATAAAGCGGGCTGCACCGGAAAATACGCTGTTGCTCCTGCTCATAGACCGCCTGATCAAAATAGGCACTGACAGGCAGTGGAGAAGCCAGCTTCAGAATGTCTGCAAGATCCATGCGAATTCTCCGGAAAGATTAGGCTGGTTCGGGCTGCGGCATCAGG
>JBOIGK010000364.1:0-2551 GCA_050742695.1 Advenella sp.
GGACACTGAAGCATCATATTGCGCACAAATGTGATCACGCAATCTCAATCCATTGTGCGCTATATTCAACATTATTGAAGTGATATATGGAGTGTTTTATGGCTAAGGCAGCTAAAAAAACAGATGCAACAACGCAAGCCCCTCTTCTGACTGAAGAGCAACTGCTCGCCATGCCCGAATCTGACTATATGAACGATGAGCAACTGGCGTTTTTCCGCGACCGCTTAAAGCGCCTGGAAGACGAGATCATCAATAATGCAGGCGTCACCACCGAAAACCTGCGTGAAACCCAGTTTGTGCCTGATCCGGCCGACCGAGCCACGATTGAAGAGGAACACGCACTGGAATTGCGCACCCGGGATCGCGAGCGCAAGCTGCTCAAGAAGGTACAGCAATCGCTTGCCCATATCGAGTCGCGTGACTACGGCTGGTGCGAAGAAACCGGCGAACCTATCGGCCTGCGCCGTCTGCTGGCCCGTCCGACCGCCACTTTGTCGCTGGAAGCCCAGGAACGGCGTGAAAAACGCCAGAAAATGTACGGTGATTAATTAATTGATCCGGGTTCCTTGAAATCTTTCTGTCCCGTCCCTATCTAACTAGGGAAACAACAGGAAGGCTCTATGGAACAATTTCACGCTACTACCATCGTCTGCGCCCGGCGCGGCAATCAAGTCGCGCTCGGCGGCGATGGCCAGGTCACTCTGGGCAATATTGTCATCAAAGGCACTGCCCGCAAAATCCGTCGCTTGTACCACGATAAAATTCTGGCCGGCTTTGCTGGCGCCACTGCGGACGCCTTTACCCTGCAGGAACGCTTCGAAGCCAAACTCGAAAAACACCAAGGCAACCTGATGCGCTCTGCGGTCGAACTGACCCGCGACTGGCGCACCGATCGCGTATTGCGCCGACTGGAAGCCATGCTAATTGTGGCAGATGCCGAACACACCCTTATATTGACTGGAAACGGTGACGTACTGGAACCCGAAAACGGCATTGCTGCCATCGGCTCCGGTGGTGCCTACGCACAGTCAGCGGCCCTGGCGCTATTGCAAAATACCGACCTGGCGCCTGATGTGGTCGTTAAAAAATCCCTGGAAATCGCAGGCGATCTGTGCATTTACACCAACAGCAACCATATTGTTGAAACACTCTAATCGGAAATATCAGTATGTCAGCCAGTGTAATGACTCCCAAAGAAATTGTCTCTGAACTGGACAAAAACATTGTCGGACAGAACAAGGCAAAAAAATCTGTCGCCGTTGCCCTGCGCAACCGCTGGCGCCGCCAGCAGGTGCCTGAGCCCTTGCGCAACGAAATCCACCCCAAGAATATTCTCATGATTGGCCCCACCGGGGTCGGCAAAACAGAGATAGCACGGCGCCTGGCCAAGCTGGCCAATGCCCCGTTCATCAAGATCGAGGCAACCAAATTCACTGAAGTGGGTTATGTCGGTCGCGATGTCGACACCATTATTCGTGATTTGGTCGAAATCTCCATCAAGCAGACCCGTGAGCTGGAAACACGCAGGGTGCGGACCCAGGCCGAAGATGCTGCCGAAGATCGTATCCTGGACGTTCTGGTAGCGCCACCGCGCGACAGCAACGGCGAACCACTGCGTCAGGAAAATACTGCCCGCCAGACCTTTCGCAAGAAACTGCGCGAAGGACAGCTGGATGACACAGAAATTGAAATCGAAGTGAACCAGGCCATGCCGCAAATGGAAATCATGGCGCCACCGGGCATGGAAGACATGACCGAGCAGCTCAAGGGCATGTTTGCTGGCCTGAGTCGTGAGAAGAAAAAAACCACGAAAATGACCATCAAAAACGCCTTCAAGCTACTGGTTGACGAAGAAGCCGCCAAACGGGTCAATGAAGAGGAAATCCGTACCGCTGCGGTAAAAAATGCCGAACAGCAGGGCATCGTCTTTCTCGATGAAATCGACAAAATCGCGACCCGTCAGGAAAACGGTGGTGGCGATGTTTCCCGCCAGGGTGTGCAGCGCGACCTGCTGCCATTGGTAGAAGGCACGACAGTCAATACCAAATACGGCATGGTGCGCACAGATCACATTCTGTTCATCGCCTCCGGTGCATTTCACCTGTCCCGCCCTTCGGACCTGATCCCCGAATTGCAGGGCCGGTTCCCCATCCGGGTCGAGCTCGACTCACTGACGACTGATGACTTCGTTCGTATTCTGTCAGACACCGATGCATCACTGACCAAGCAGTACACCGCGCTGATGGCCACAGAAGACGTTGCGCTGGAGTTTTCTGACGAAGGCATCCATCGCCTGGCGGAACTGGCTTTTGACGTCAACGAACGCACCGAAAACATTGGTGCGCGTCGGCTTTATACCGTCATGGAAAAACTGTTGGAAGATCTGTCATTTGATGCAACCACCAGTAGCGGCAAAGTTGTCAAAATCGACGCCGACTATGTCAATAGCAAGCTGGAAGAAGCCGCCAGCAGCCAGGATCTGGCACGCTACGTACTGTAAGCAATTGCAGCAGGCAATTCGGCTGAAAACGAAAAAGGTGCAGGACTCATA
>JBOIGK010000365.1:0-4187 GCA_050742695.1 Advenella sp.
ATTAAAACCCAGCAGGATCTGACGCTGGAGCGGTTTTGTGAACTGGATCATGCGCTGGTGTCTTATACGGGCGCAGGCTTTCGCGGCGCCACAGACGAGGCGCTGGAAAAAATCGGCAAAACGCGCCGGGTCACGGTGTCGGTCAAGAGTTTTTTGATTGTGCCCGATCTGTTGCGGGCCAGCGATATGGTGTCGATTCTGCCCAGTCGGCTGGTCACCGACCTGGCCGGGCTGGCTGTGTTCGAGCCGCCCATCGCCATTGCCGGTTTTACTAACATGGCGGCCTGGCATGAACGCACGCATCGCGATCCGGCCCAGCGCTGGTTGCGACAGTTGCTGTTTGATATCTGCTTTGACAACCATGCGCAATGCACGGTTGGGCCGGTGGACAAGGCTGGTGCGACGCACGTTATATCCGCGCACGAGCCTTGATCTGACTGGCCAATACTGACCGGCTGATACCTTAAGCCGCTGCGCCGCGGTAGCGTTCCAGCCAGTGCGCATACGGCGCCGGCAGCACCCAGGTAGGGCGCGGCTGATCCAGCGTTTTGGCCAGCGCCAGGGGGTAATGCGGGTCGGTCAGATGGGCCCGGCCGATCATGACCAGGTCCATTTGTTCTTCTTGAACCACGCGGTTGGCCACTTGCGGATCGTCAATGCCCCAGGCCGAGGCCACCGGCAAGCCGGCTTCGTTGCGTATGCGTTGTGCAATGGGCGCCAGGAAAGCCGGAGTTGCCCATGGGATCTGTGTATCGGGAATGACAAAGTTGGCACTCACGTTCAGCAGGTCCAGGCCGCCCTTGCGCATATTGCGGACCAGTTCTATAGACTCGGCAACGGTTTGCTCATCACGACCGTCATATTCGATCACGCCGAAACGTGCAGTCAATGGCAGGTTCTGGGGCCACACATCGCGTACTGCGGCCAGTGTTTCCAGCAGAAAACGGCTGCGGCCGGCCAGGTCGCCACCGTATTGGTCATCACGCTGGTTGCTGTGGGCAGAAAAAAAGCTTTGCGCCAGATAGCCATGGGCAAAGTGCAGTTCCAGCCATTCGAAGCCGGCGTCACGGGCGCGTTGTGCTGCCGCGGCAAAATCGGCCTTGACGCGCTCGATGTCTTCCTGCGTCATGGCCTTGGGCACTTGGGGCAGGTTCTCGCCATAGGCGATGGCAGATGGCGCGATGGTTTGCCAGCTGCGCGGGTCGTCAGCGGCGATATGGTCATCACCCTCCCACGGACGATTGGCACTGGCCTTGCGGCCAGCGTGGGCGATCTGGATGCCCGGCACTGCACCGGCAGCCTTGAGGGAAGCGGCAATACGGGCCAGCCCTTCGGCATGTTCATCACTCCACAGCCCCAGGCAATCCGGCGTGATACGGCCTTCTGGTGATACTGCCGTGGCTTCCACAATCACCAGGCCGGCGCCGCCACGGGCCAGGCTGGCGTAATGGATCTGATGCCAGTCATTGGTAAAGCCGTCCTGGGCGCTGTACTGGCACATGGGCGGAACCGCAATGCGGTTGCGCAAGGTCACGTCTTTCAGACTGAAGGGGGAAAACAGGTTGGTCATGTAGGTACTCTTGAAATAGATAAGCGTAAATCGGGCAGGGTGGATCAATATTATTCACGGGGGCGGCAGGGTGGTCACGGCAAGACGAGAAATGCAGCAGCGCCGTTGTCCCAAAATATGCCGGGCCCGGACGATGCAGCTGGCAATACCGGGCAACCCGGGCGTCTCGCCTGGCAGGGGCACCGGCGTGTTGCCTTGTGGCGGCAGTCCACCCACTGGCAGAACCGACCGCGAGCGATCACCCTTTTGCCGGGGTCTGTCAAATTATGGTGCCGCGCATCAAATAATTCAAATGCTATATTTTTATCTTAGATATCATTTGAAATGATATTAGCGGATATGCCACGGGTTGACAGCGGCCCGTGCCCATATTTACTAACCGTGGGTGCTCACGATCGTTGGGCTGGGGCGCGAGCAGATCCGGCCCGCATAGATAATGTGCTGGTGGAGCCCGGGATGCCGTTTGTGATGGATGTCATCTTTCATTACGACATCCGCAGGTTTAAATGGCAACCCCCAGCCTGCGATCCAGTGCAAAGGCGTCACTGCCGCGAACGGAGATATAAAGGGCAAGGCATGCCATGAGTACGGGGTACTCGATGCCGCGATCTATCCACGGCCAGGTCGGACCCAGCACATAGCTGATCGCCAGCATTTGCACCACAATGGCCAGGGCCACGGGGCGGGCCCACAATCCAAGCGCAAGCATGAGCGCACCTATTGTTTCGAGCAGCATGACCAGAAAGGCCAGTTGGGGAGCAAACGGCAGGCCCATCACATTCTGTATAAGGTTGATGGAGCCTGCCATAGGGTCGGCCATGGATCCATGAGAGGTTCCCAGGGCTTTGGGTAAGCCGTGCGTGAACAGGATAATACCGAAGGCCACGCGCAGTAAGGCGTATAAGGCAGGTTCAGCGCGCGCATACAGCGTGCCCAGGGCGGGGATCAGCAGGCGTGGAGGGCGTGCGCTTGCTTGCTGGACGGCCGTGGTTATTTCGTTTTCGCTGCGTGCCATTTGGGTTCTCCATGACGTGAATGGCTGGCGTTATGCCGGATATGATTTTGTAGCGAATGCGCCAGGAATGCGGCGATTGCGCCCAAAGTTGTTGCAAGCGTCAGCATGCCGAAGGTGCTCATCGAAGGGGGCTGGTGCAAGGCGAAGTAAGCGACCAGACCCAGAAAAACGGCGGGCAGGTTATTCACGGCAGGCGCTTTGGCCAGCGATAGCGCAATGATGGTGATGGCAAACACCACCGCGCTGATTGCGTAGGTGCCCAAATAGGGTGTGAGCGTTGCCTGGGCATGGGCCGCGGCAATGCCCAGCATGACGCCGATCAGGACACATGCCAGATTGACGATTCCCTGCCGCAGATTAAGCCCGCGGGTGAAAAATGAGATCCAGCCGACGAACATGGTCCAGATCGGTACCTCGAAGGTCAGGACGCTTAGCGTTGCGGCCGACGAGGCGATTAGCGATTCGCCAATGACCACTTTTATGTGTGTGGAAAATGCGTTGCCTGTCATTGCTCATCTGCCTGGGAATGCAATAATCGGATAGTCAACCGGGTGCCGGCGTCGGGCCGGGCATACGCAGTGTGGTTCATGCGAAACCGCCGTTTGCACGAACAACTTGGCCATTGACCCAGCCGCCGTCGGCACCAACCAGGAACGCAACCACATTTGCAATGTCTCCCGGTTGGCCCAGACGCTCCAGCGGCGCAAGCTTGCTCAGTTGTGTGATTTGCTCTTCGCTTTTGCCTTCGAAAAACAGTTCGGTGGCAACCGGCCCGGGCGCCACAGCATTAACGGTAATGTTGCGGCCGCGCAGCTCGTTGGCCAGCACACGCACCAGGCCCTCTACGCCTGCCTTGGCTGCGATGTAGGGGCCGTATTGAGCAAAGGATTTGGCGATCACGCTGGTCGAGAGCGCGACAACACGTCCGCCGGCCTGCAAATGCGCCGCCGCCTGCCCCAGCACCAGGAAGGCACCGCGCAGGTTGGTCTGGATGACGCGATCAAAGGCGTCGATATTCTCCGGGGCAATCGCAGTCATGGTCATCACGCCGGCGCTGTGCACAACGGCGCTGATCTGGCCATAGGCTTGCTGCGTCGTCGCAAATAGCCGTTGTACGTCTTCGGCCACGGATACATCGGCCTGCACGCTCATCGCCTGTCCGCCGGCGGCGAAAATGGCGTCGACCACTTCCTGCGCCTTGGCGGCGTTGCCCGCATAATTGACCACGACCCTGAAACCATCGGCGGCCAGGCGCAGGGCGATGGCGCGGCCAATGCCTCGCGAGGCGCCGGTCACGATGGCGGTGGGCGCAGCTGATGCAGGGTGGGCCGCTGTGTCGGTGCTGCTGCTGGTGTCTTTTCTGGTGTTCATAATACTGTCCTTGAATGATGATGGGCTGCGCACGAGGCGGCGGGTATGCCAGGTTGATGGCGGTGGCCATTGCCGTTGCCTGGTGCAGCGATGAATAACATCATATCGATTGACGCCTGATGGATAAATAGGGTGAAATTGGCTTGTTAATTCAAAAAACACCAACAATGGGGTGTGTATGGACCGCTTTGATGCGATGCAGCTGTTTATCCGGATCGTGGAGCTGGGCAG
>JBOIGK010000366.1:0-3333 GCA_050742695.1 Advenella sp.
TGCTCCACAAGGAAGAATGGCGGTGATCAGTTTTCATTCTCTTGAGGACCGTATGGTCAAGCAGTGTTTTGCCGCAGCCTCGTCGCTGCCGCCCGAGCTTGCCCGTATGCCCTTGCGTGAGAGTGAAATGCCTGAACCGGTTCTGAAGAATCTTGGCAGGGTATTGGCCGAAGAGGGTGAGGTTCGCGATAATCCGCGTTCGCGCTCTGCCGTGCTGCGTGTTGCCGAACGCACCGATGCAGCCTGGAATCAGGCACATGAGAATGCGATCCGCGCGGCGCTGCCCGGCGTGGATACACAGAAAAGGAGAGGATCGTGGCCCGCCTCGCACTGATATTTCTGATCGGTTTTTTCATGTACAGTGCCATTTCTCTGGTGTCCAGCCGCTATCAGCAACGTTTACTTTATATCGATATTGGACGGGCCCAGGCCGCCGAGCGCGAACTGGAAGTTGACTGGCGTCACTTGCTGCTTGAACGTGCGCAACTGACCACCAGCGCCAATATAGACCGGGTGATGTCCGATAAGCTCAGCATGCAGACCCCGCAGATTAATCAAACCGTTTTCATCAAAGAATCAGAAATGAATGCAGGCGCTGCCCGAGCGGCAACGGCCACGGAAAAATCTGCTGCCACACCGGCGCCAAGGGGAGCGCAATGAAGCTGAATCTGAATTTGTTCAAATCAAAAAAAACATCACGCGGCGGTTACCAGCCAGGTAAGCGCCCGTCCCAGCATCACTACTACAGCAGCAGCCCGGTGCTGCATGTGCAGATACCCAAGTGGCGTGCGCGTTTGCTGTTTGTCGTGATCAGCCTGGGGTTCACCACCGTTATTGCCAAATCGCTTTACCTGCAGACGATGAACAATGATTTTCTGCAGGCCGAAGGTGGCAAACGTTATGAACGCACCCTGGTGCTGCCGGCCAATCGCGGACGTGTGCTGGATCGTAATGGCGAATTTCTTGCAACCAGTATTCCGGCAAAAGCAGTCTGGGCTTCACCTGAAGAAACCCGTAGCGCCACGCCTGAACAGCTGGCACGGCTGGCGCAGTTGTTGGACATGTCGCTCAAAGATTTGACGACGCGCCTGAGCGGTTCGGATAAAACTTTTGTTTACCTGCGCCGTCAGGTTGCCATGGAGCCGGCGACCGAAATTCAGAAAATGAAAATTCCCGGGATTGGCCTGCTGTCCGAAACCCGTCGCTCCTACCCGCAAGGTTCACTGATGGCGCACATCGTGGGCTTTACCAATATCGAAGATCGTGGTATTGAGGGCGTCGAAATGGAATTTAACAAGCAGTTGTCGGGCCAGCCCGGACTGCGCAAAGTGCTGCGTGACCGCCTGGGACGAATCATTGGTGACATGCAGGAAGTGGAGCCTGCGCGCGACGGGCAGAATCTGGAGTTGACCATTGACAGCCGCGTGCAGTTTCTGGTTTCCAAGGCCCTGCAAAAGGCCATTACTGATCATGAAGCCTCTTCTGGTGCTGCCGTCGTTGTGGATGCGCAGAACGGTGAAATCCTTTCAATGGTCAGCCTACCCACGTACAACCCCAATATTCAGCAGGAGCGACGGGGCGCCGCCTTGCGCAACCGGGCCATTACCGATACGTTCGAGCCCGGCTCTATCGTGAAGCCGCTGGTGGCCGCGCTGGCGCTTGATGCTGGCGTGGTGACCACAAAAACCAAATTCAATACCGGGCACGGCACCTATCGTTACCAGGGCGCAACCATTACCGACGTGAGCACGCGTAACGGCGTACTGGATGTGGCTGGTATTATTCGTCGTTCAAGCAACATTGGCATGACCATGATCTCCGAGCGCTTGCGCTCGGATCAGATGTGGACAGTATTCAATGCGCTGGGTTTTGGGCAGGCGCCCAATATGGGGTTTCCCGGCGCCGCTTCCGGACGCGTGCGTCCCTGGGAGCGCTGGCGTCCTATCGAACGGGCGACCATGGCCTATGGCTACGGTCTGTCGGTTTCGCTGCTGCAAATGGCGCATGCTTACACAGCGCTGGCCCGCAACGGCGATATGATTTCGTTGTCTCTGGTGAAAAACCGGGCCAACCCGACCAGCATCCAGATTTATAAGCCGGAAACTGCGCGCGCCGTACGCCAGATGCTGGAGGATGCGGCCGGCTCTGAAGGTACCAAGATTCAGGGCAAGGTCATGGGATACCGGATTGGCGGCAAGAGCGGCACCGCACGTAAAATTATTGATGGCCGTTATAGCCGTAAAGACTATAGAGGCTCATTCGTGGCCATGGCGCCTATTTCCAAGCCGCGGATTATCGTGGCGGTTACGCTTGATCAGCCGCGCAAGGGCGGTTACTACGGCAGCGTGATCTCCGGGCCGGTGGCCGCTTCCATTATTGAAGATACGCTGAAGTATCTGGCCGTCCCACCCGATGCGCCGATCGAACCAGCTCCTCTTGAGGCGCGTAATACCGTACCCAAGAGGAGTCAGGGATGAACTGCCGACAGATAACACAATGGCTTGCAGGCCATGTCACGGATAAAGCGAATTTACGGCTAGACTCCAGAGACATCCAGAAAGGGGATGTCTTTGTTGCTTGTACAGGCAGCGTAGTCAACGGTCTTGCGTATATTCCCGATGCCATAAAAAAAGGGGCAGCGGCAGTGATTGCCGATGTTGCGGGCACGGACCAGGGCCAGGCATTGCTGGATGCGGGGCATGGCGTGCCGGTACTGCCGGTGGTCGGCCTGCGGGCTCTTCTGGGCGAGATTGCCGATAGTTGGTATGGCCATCCTTCGGCCGCGGTCTCAGTCATTGCCATCACGGGTACCAACGGGAAAACCTCTTGCGTCACCTGGATTGCCGAAGCGCTGAACGCTGTCGGCAAAACCTGCGCGACCATCGGCACACTGGGAACAGTGATGCCTGACGGAACCAACCTGGGCGGCTACCTGACGACGCCCGACGTGCTGACGCTACACCGGCAAGTTGCACAAATGCGCGATGCCGGCGTTGAGTATGTGGCCATGGAAGCGTCTTCTATCGGTATCGAGCAGGGCCGCATGGACGGGCTGCAGGTCAAAGTGGCCGCTTTTACCAATCTGACACTGGATCATCTGGATTATCATCAGAGCATGGCCCGCTATGAGGCGGCCAAGGCGGCTTTGTTTGTCTGGCCGGGTCTCAGTCATGCCATCGTGAATATGGATGATAACGCCGGCGAACGCATTTTTGCGAAAACCACGGCGCATGCCAGGGCGGGCTATTCACTGAAGGCCGCGCCGCAGGCAACATTCACGGCAGTCGAACATGAGTTTCGCGATTATGGCCTGGTGTTTACGCTGCGCACGCC
>JBOIGK010000367.1:0-4083 GCA_050742695.1 Advenella sp.
TGTAGCGCGCCTGACAACTGAAGTCTATCTGTCGGACATGGTGCCAGCGCTCAAGCCGTCGGATGCGTTTGCCAAAATGGCGCACCGTGAGGTTGAGCGTGTCCCGCTGGACGAGCTGGAAGGCCGCATAACCGGGGTGCTGCTCACGCCGTATCCACCGGGCATTCCGCTGCTGATTCCGGGCGAGCGCTTTAACAAGACCATTGTGGAGTATCTGAAGTTTGCTCGCGGTTTTAATGCAAAATTTCCGGGCTTCGAAACCTTTATCCATGGCCTGGGTCATGTGGTCGAGGAGGATGGTCGTGACTTTTTCTACGTGGACTGCCTGAGACTGGATGAGTGAATCTGTTGATGTCGTGATCATCGGCGCCGGTGCTGCCGGCCTGATGTGTGCGGCGGTGGCCGGCCAACGTGGCCAGCGGGTGGTTTTGCTGGATCACGCCAGCCGGCTGGCGGAAAAAATCCGGATCTCCGGTGGCGGCCGCTGCAATTTCACCAATATCGGCACCACCTGGCAGCAGTTTTTGTCCGCCAATCCGGCGTTCTGCCGGTCGGCCCTGTCTGCCTATACCCCTGAGGATTTCCTGACGCTGGTGCGCAGCTACGGCATTGCCTGGCATGAAAAGCACAAGGGTCAGCTGTTTTGCGACGACAGCAGCGAGCAGATTATCGATATGCTGGTAGCCGAGTGCGACAAGGGTGGTGTCCAGCGACGCATGCAAGCGCCCGTGGGCGCGATCGGCCAGGAAAACGGCCGTTATACGGTGCAGACCGTAAGCGGCACGCTAACGGCCGACAAGCTGGTGATCGCAACCGGCGGCATGGCCATTCCCCAGTTGGGCGCGACCGATTTCGGACTGAAGGCGGCGCGCCAGTTCGGACTCAAAATTATTGAACCGCGTCCTGCATTGGTGCCACTGACCTTTGATCCGCAAAGCTGGAAGCCGTTTGCCGAACTCTCGGGTCTGGCGGTGCCGGCCCGGCTGGAAACGGGGCAGGGCAAGCGCCAGGGCCAATTCGATGAAGACTTGCTGTTTACCCATCGTGGCTTGTCGGGCCCGGGCATCCTGCAAATTTCCAGCTATTGGGAACCTGATACGCCTATCCACATTGATCTGCTGCCAGGTAGGCAACTGGCGCAGGAGCTGGTGCAGCGCAAGAAAGGCAGCAAGCAAAGCCTGGCCCATGCCCTGAGCGAGGTGTGGCCGCGCCGACTGGCCGAGAACTGGCTCCAATACCGGGGCATGCTGCCGACACAGCGGCTGGCCGATATGGCCGACAAGCCGCTGATGCAATTGGCACAGAGTGCGCAACCGTGGACCCTGACGCCGTCCGGAACCGTGGGCTACAAAAAGGCCGAAGTTATGCGCGGTGGTGTGGACACGCGAGAGTTGGACCAGAAATCCATGCAGGCACGCAAAGTGCCGGGACTGTATTTTATTGGCGAGGTGGTCGATGTGACCGGCTGGCTGGGCGGCTACAATTTTCAGTGGGCCTGGGCATCTGCGATGGCATGCGGCCGCGCCCTGTCAGCGTGAAGTAATAGGCAGATGCTTTCTTTAAAGGTAGAGTTAAAGGCAAAGTTAAAGGCAGAGCAGCAATAATGCCTCGTGCTGCGGCTGTGCTGGCTTGCTAGGAACGGGCAATGACAGACGGCGGGTTCAGATCAAAGGGCTCAGGCAAGGTACCGGTCCGGCTGGCGGCCACCTGTGGCGGCCGCCCTATAAATTATAAGAATGTGAATGCCGGCCCGGTCAGCCCTGGACCACCCGTTTAAAAGCCCAGGTCAATATTGGCGATTTTCCGGGCATCGATCACTACTTCACGACCGCTGGGTGAATAGCCAGTCAGGCGAAAGCCGGTCTCGGTTTTACTACCCATCAGGGACAATTCGAAGCTGTTTTCGTCGGTGCCGAAAGACTGGTCAACCGCTGTATATGCCTTGATTTTCAGGTTGGCGACGATTTCATCGTTGCCATCTGCCTGGATGGTGCCTGAATACAGGTAATGGGCGTCGCCCCCCCGGACCTTGTTGTCTTCTACGACCGTCACTCCGGCGTGGGCTTTGGAATCTGCGATCACTGTTGCGTAGAAACCGTTATCCATAATAGTACTCCTTATGTAGTTGCCACTAGGGCGCTTGATGCTGACTGCAGTGGCGAGCTGTTCTGAAATAGACCGGCTCGCTATTGAAGCTGCTAATGAAAACGTGTGTTCTGTATCTGATATTGTTGTGTTTTATGCTGACGTTCACCAGCGGATGGCTAGTGTACCGCAACATGATGACACTCGTGTGTGAGGGTGCTGCCGCACGAGTGACTAATTGCTTGTGGTCAAGTGTATTCTATCTCTTTTCCGAAGAATTATTTAATTGAAACTATAAGATGTAACAGTTCGTATTGCTACGGTAACAATGCCATAACGACGGCTAACCTCGGTTAACTTGCGTGCTTGTCAAATGACCGAGTCAGCCGTTGCGGGCAGGGCTACGGCGGCGGTAAAAAATTGGATATGGGGGTTGTCAGAATAGATTTTTTTGCTGTTTGCCTGTATCCTTTCGCATGCTTTCAAATTGTCGTGGGAGAGAGCAACAGGCGGCCACTGGCCTGTCATGTTGCCACCGAAGGCGCAATTCGCCCGGAATCGCTCAGGTCCATGTACCGCACAATCACCGGCCCAGCCGGTAAGGCACTCTGGAGAGACCTTTTCATTAAGGCGCCGAAGGGGAAACGCGCTGCGCTGCGCCATCAGGCCAGCCCAAAGCGCGCTACAACTCTCAGGCAAAAGGACAGAGGGCGACAAGCGCCGGTTTCATGGTGAAACCTGTGCGCTGCGACCTTCAATCCTTTTCAACAGGTGCAAGCATGTCTACACAGACAACCCCTCCGACTGCGGCAAGCGCTCCCCCCACTCAACTGAATCGCACGCCCCTGTTCTCGGCCCACCAGGCTGCCGGCGCCAAAATGGTCGATTTCGGCGGCTGGGAAATGCCTATTTCCTACGGCTCGCAACTGGCCGAACACCATGCCGTGCGCCAGAAAGCCGGCATGTTCGATGTCTCCCATATGCTCAATGTCGATGTGACCGGTCTGCAGGCGCGGCGCTTCCTGAGCCTGCTGCTGGCCAACGACGTGGCCAAGCTGGCCGTCTCCGGCAAGGCGCTCTACAGCTGCATGCTAAACCCCGAAGGCGGGGTGATCGACGATCTGATCGTTTACTTTTTTGATGACGACCGCTGGCGTGTGGTCGTGAATGCCGGCTGCGCACAGAAGGATATTGACTGGATGCAGCGCGTGGTCAGTGAACACCAACTGGATGTCACCATCACGCCCCGGCGCGATCTGGCCATGATTGCCGTACAGGGCCCGCAAGCGCGTGAACTGGTCTGGCAGATTCATCCTGAATGGCAGGCGGCGACCGAAGTGCTCAAGGCGTTTTTCGCAGCCAGTGTCGGCAATGACACCTTGGTGGCCCGCACCGGTTATACCGGCGAAGACGGTTTTGAAATCGTGCTGCCAGCCACGCAGGCCGAAGCCCTGTGGAACCAGCTGGTTGCAGCGGGTGTGGCACCTTGCGGCCTGGGCGCGCGCGATACCCTGCGTCTTGAAGCCGGCATGAACCTGTACGGCCAGGATATGCACGAGCAGACCCAGCCGGCACAGGCAGCACTCACCTGGACAGTCAGCCTGACCGATACCCAACGCGACTTCATCGGCCGCCAGGCCATTGAGTCTTCACCGCGCAAGAACGTGTTTACCGGTCTCAAGCTCAATGAGCGCGGCGTGATGCGGGCGCATATGCGGGTACGCACCGCGCAGGGCGAAGGCGAAGTGACCAGCGGCACCATGTCGCCCACGCTGGGCGTGTCCGTGGCGTTTGCCCGTCTGCCCCAGGGCGTTGCCGCCGGCGATGCCGTTGAAGTGGATATCCGCGGCAAGTGGGTGCCTGCTACGGTGACCGCGCTGCCTTTCGTGCGCAACGGCAAGGCCGTGGTTCCTGCACAGAAATAGAAAACCGTCACATAAACCTTGATACTATATGACCGTGTGCAACGTGGTCATTTTCCTCTTCCAGGAGTCTTGA
>JBOIGK010000368.1:0-5002 GCA_050742695.1 Advenella sp.
AAGAACATTGGCATTGATACTCTGGCGATATAGGGCAGTTCCTTTTTGGTCATGCCGGATAACACGAAGAGATTGAATCCCACCGGCGGCGTTATCTGCGCCATTTCAATAACGAAAATCAGGAAGATACCGAACCACACCAGATCAAGACCTGCCGCCTGCACAGTCGGCAACAACACGCCGATGGTGAGTACCACCATTGAGATCCCATCCAGAAAGCAGCCCAATATAATAAAGAAGACCATAAGCGCCAGCACCAGGCCAAACTGCGACAACCCCAGAGAGGCAATCCATTCGGCCAGCGCACGTGGCAGCCCGATGTAGCCCATTGCCAGCGTGAGGAACTGCGCGCCAGCCAGAATCAAAGCAATCATGCAATACAGTCGGGTGGCGCCAAGCAGCGATTCCTTGAATGTTACCCAGCTCATGGAACCCTGGACACTCGATAGAATGAGTGAGCCCACTACGCCGACAGCGGCCGCTTCCGTGGCGGTCGCAATCCCGGTATAGATGGAACCGAGCACGGCCACAATCAGCAGCACGACCGGTATCAGATAGCGGGACTCGGCGACTTTCTGCCGGAATGTCATTGTGTTCTGCTCGGACGGAATGGCCCCGGGATGGAGCAATGACCACACAATGATGTAACCCATGAACAGACCAGCCAGCAAAATGCCGGGCACCACACCTGCAATAAACAGCCGGGAGATGGATACGTTGGCGGCAACGCCATACACAATCAGAATAATGGAGGGCGGAATAAGCAGACCGAGCGTACCGGCGCCCGCCAGCGTGCCCAGCACCTGATCATCGGGATAGCCACGGCGCTTGAGCTCGGGGATTGTCATTTTGCCGATCGTGGCGCAGGTCGCTGCCGATGACCCCGAGACGGCGGCGAAAATGGCGCAGCCAATAATATTGGTATGCAGCAGTTTGCCCGGCAACCGGTTCAGCCACGGAGCCAGGCCACGAAACAGGTCAGTGGACAGCCGAGAGCGAAACAGAATCTCACCCATCCATAAAAACAGTGGCAACGCTGTGAGCGTCCAGCTCGAGGAAGCTCCCCAGATAGTGAGCGACATGGCATCGCCTGCCGGCCTTGATGAGAACAGCGCCATGGTCAGCCAGGCACAACCGGACAAGGTCAGTCCAACCCAGACCCCGGCACCCAGAAAGCCGAAGATGGAAACCAGCAGGACAATAATGACAAGTGACTCATTCATAATGCTTTCCGCGCTATATGCGCATGATTTGCCGGCGATTTCGCCCGGCAAGGATTACCGAAAGGAAGTTGTCCTGACCAGCGATCAGGTCTGCATGGAAACCGGCTCTTCCTCTGTGCGCGAGTAGCCTTTTTTGAGCGAACAGATAAACTCATCTACAATCGCAATACAAAATAGCAGGCAGCCAGCAGCCATACCCAATTGTGGTATCCACAAGGGTGTAGCATCTTCTCCGGTAGACAGGTCGTGATAGCTATAGGAATCCATGACCAGCTTGATGCTGAACCAGGCCAGCGCGCCCGATAGCACGATCGCAACCACAAGTGTGAACAGATTCAAATAGTGGCGCGCGCGCGGCTTGAGCGCAGCCAAAACCAGCGTGACACGAATATGTTCATTATTGCGAAAGGTACTGGCCAGCGCCAAAAAACCTGCCGCAGCCATGGAATAACCGGCATAGGCATCAAGCCCCGGGAAATTGGTTCCCATTTGCCGGATGATGATAGACCAAAGCACAAATACCAGGATGCCGATCATGAACAGCCCGGCAAGCCAGGCCGCGCCTTCATAGACACAGTTAAGCAAACGTCTCATTTTGATTTGTAGTCTTTCAACAGTTTCTCACCGTCTGCACCAGCTTTCTTGGTCCAATCGGCAATCATGCCCTCGCCGATTTTGGTCAGGCCGGCAATCAGCTCACTGGAGGGTTTGACGATTTCCACGCCGTTCTTGGCCAACTGTTCGTTGTACCATTTGGTTTTTTCCTGCGACAATGCCCAGCCGGTTTTTTCAGCTTCGGCCGCGGCATCCAGCAATGCCTTGCGCTCTTTGTCATCCAGTGCATCAAAGGCCCTTTTATTGACGATCAACGCATTCTTTGGTAACCAGGCCTGAGTGTCGTAGAGCTTTTTCAGGTACTCATAGGTCTTGGTATCGTAGCCGGTAGAGCCCGATGACATATATGAATCGACCACACCGGTGGCCAATGCCTGGGACAATTCCGCCTGCTGAATGGTAACCGGATGGGCGCCCACTTCCTGTGCAATTTTGGAAGTGACCGGGCTGTACGCACGCCATTTCAGGCCTTTCATGTCGTCAATCGAATTGAGCGTCTTGTTGGTATAGATCCCTTGCGGCGGCCAGGCCACGGAATACAACAGCTTCATGCCCTGGGATGCCAGTTTCTTTTCCAGATAGGGCTTCTGGGCCTGGTACAGTTTCCAGGCCTGTTCATAGCCGGTGGCCAAAAACGGCAAGCCATCCAGTTCATAAATGGGGTCTTCGTTGGCAAAGTTGCTGAGCAGGATTTCACCTGCCTGCGCCTGGTTACCCTGCACTGCCCGCTTGATTTCCGGCGCCTTGAACAGCGATGCATTGGAGTGAACAGTAATTTTAAATTCGCCGCCCGTGGCATCGGACACGGCCTTGACAAATTTCAAGGCAATTTCAGTATGAAAATTGGAATCCGGATAAGCCGTGGGCAGGTCCCATTGCGTGGCGGCTGAAGCATTCACACTGAACAGCGCGGCAGCAAACGCGGTCAGAACCAGAGCATTATTTTTCATGGGTGCATCCTTCAATGGCAGGGTTAGGCGGTCGCCAACGCAATCGACTCATCGACAAGATCTGGCGTAATGGCAGTTACAGTTATATCAGCCTCATGGCTGTCATATTTCAGAGAATATAAGATTTTTGCCGCAAGGGCACGAGAAGATTTTCAGGCAAAGGGAAAACACTGATAGGGTCTGCACCGAAACCGGGCGCTGTCCGGATATGCAAGCTGCCGAGACATGCAATGGTTTTATGCCGTCCGAACGAGACCGACAAAATCACTGGCATGATTTGTGCTGATACACTTGCATGACGCCCGTGTGGAAAAATGACACGCGCAATTTTCAGAACCAGTATTTTTATCAGAGACAGGCAGGACATTAAACATGAGCAAGTGGCAATTCTGGGTAGACCGTGGAGGCACCTTCACCGACATCGTCGCAATCACTCCGCAAAAAACCTTACTGACCAGAAAATTGCTTTCGGACAATCCCGATCATTATGAAGATGCAGCGATTGAGGCAATACGCGATCTTCTTGGCGTTGCCAAGGGCGATCCGATCCCGGTGCAAAACATCGACTGCGTCAAAATGGGGACCACGGTTGCCACCAATGCACTACTGGAGCGCAAAGGCGAACGTGTTGTTTTTTTGACAACCCGCGGCTTTGCCGACGCCTTGCGGATTGCGTATCAGAATCGCCCGCGCTTGTTCGACCGTCATGTCGTCCTGCCCGAGATGCTTTATGAACAGGTGCTGGAAGCCGACGAACGGATCGACGCGGCCGGCGCAATCATCACCACAATGGACGAACAGGCGCTGCGCGTGCAGCTGCAGGCAGCATACGACAAGGGTTTGCGCAGTATTGCAATTGTATTTATGCATGCCTGGCGCAACCCGGCTCACGAGCAGCGGGCAGCGCAACTGGCGCAGGAGATTGGATTCACGCAGATCTCTGCCTCGCATGATGTCAGCCCGCTGATCAAGTTTGTGTCGCGCGGAGACACCACGGTAGTTGATGCCTATCTATCACCGATCCTCCGACGCTACGTGGATCGTGTCGCCTCGCAATTGCCTGGCGTCAACCTGATGTTCATGCAGTCTTCGGGCGGTCTTTCGGACGCGCATCGCTTCCGTGGCAAGGACGCCATTTTGTCGGGTCCGGCCGGCGGCATCGTAGGTATGGCGCGCAGCAGCCAGCAGGCGGGCTACAAGAAAATAATCGGTTTTGACATGGGCGGCACCTCAACTGATGTGTCGCATTTTTCCGGCGTTTACGAACGCGACTACGAAACCTCTGTGGCAGGCGTGCGCATGCGCACGCCCATGATGCGTATCCATACGGTGGCCGCCGGCGGCGGCTCCATTCTGCATTTTGACGGCGCGCGCTTGCGTGTTGGGCCGGATTCGGCAGGCGCCAACCCCGGCCCCGCTTCTTATCGCAAGCAGGGGCCACTGACCATTACCGATTGCAATGTCATGCTGGGCAAAATCCAGCCGGATTACTTTCCAGCGGTGTTCGGCGCGAGCGGCAATGAGCCGCTGGATGCACAGGTTGTTACCGAAAAATTCGGCTTGCTCAGCACGCAGGTTAGCCAGGCTACCGGCCGACAGGTGAGCCCGGAAGAGGTCGCCGCAGGCTTTCTGGCCATTGGCGTACAAAACATGGCCGAAGCAATCAAACGGATTTCCGTACAGCAGGGCCATGATGTCACGCGCTATACGCTGACCACATTCGGCGGCGCCGGTGGCCAGCACGCCTGCCTGGTTGCCGATGCGCTTGGCATGACAACTGTGTTTGCGCATCCATTGGGCGGCGTGCTGTCAGCCTATGGAATGGGTCTGGCAGATCAGGTGGCCATTCGACAGCAGACCGTGGAAAAGCCGCTACAAGACAGCCTGATCCCGGAGCTGGAGCAATTACGCGGCCAGCTAGGCGAGGCGGCCAGCGCAGAATTGTTGACACGGCTGACCACCGGCATGCAGATCGTGCTGAACACCCGCGCGCAATTGAAATACCAGGGCACCGACAGCGCCCTGGAAGTGGACTTTGCCGATGCAGGAAAGATGCTTGCCGCATTCAATGAACAGTACCGCCAGCGGTATTCGTTTCTGATTGAAGATCGCCCACTGGTTGTCGAATCCTTGCTGGTTGAAGCGGTGATTGCCGGCACCCGGATTGACGAGGCGATTATTACGCGACGCGATGACAGCCCGCCTGTAGCAGAT
>JBOIGK010000369.1:0-10931 GCA_050742695.1 Advenella sp.
AACCAGATCAGATCAATACCCATTTTGTCGGCAACCGGTCCGAGCAGCGGCACAATAATAAAGGCCAGCTCAAAGAAATCCAGGAAAAATGCCAGAAAGAAGGTTGCTACGCTGACCACGATCAGAAACCCGGTCTCGCCGCCTGGCAGGGACGCAAACAGGCCCTCGACCCAGTGCTGTCCGCCAAAGCCGGTAAAGGTCAGGGTAAAGATCGTTGAGCCGACCAGGATGAAAACCACGAAACTGGTAAGCTTGGTCGTGGTATCCATTGCCTGCTTGAGCAACGCCCAGCTCAGGCGCCGCCGCAGCAACGCCATTACAATCGCGCCGACTGCGCCCATGGCACCGCCTTCGGTGGGCGTGGCGATGCCTAGAAAAATTGTTCCCAGCACCAGAAAGATCAGCAGCAGAGGCGGAATCATCACGAATACGACCCGCTCGGCAATTTGCGACAGCATCTGCAGCCGAAGCATCTTATTGGTTACCGCAATGACAAATGCAATTACACCCCAGAGCAGCAAATTGAGCACAATCACTTCGTCGGCTGCCGTCTTTTCCGTCAGAAGCATGGAATCGAGCAGCCACGCACCCACAGCGGCAACCGCCGACAGCACCAGCAACGAAACCAGGCCGCTTTTACCATTGGGTTCACGATAGATACGGGCCTCTTCAGGAAGCGCCGGTGCACTGGACGGCTTGATGATCGAACAGATAACGACATAGACAATATAGGCGCCGGCCAGGATAAAACCGGGCACCATCGCGCCGCGGTACATATCCCCAATGGAGCGGCCAAGTTGATCGGCCAGAATAATCAATACCAGCGAGGGTGGGATAATCTGCGACAGCGTCCCGGACGCAGCAATCACGCCCGTGGCCAGCTTGCGGTCATAACCATAACGCAACATGATGGGCAGCGAAATCAGTCCCATGGAAATGACCGATGCCGAGACCACACCGGTTGTGGCAGCCAGCATGGCCCCCACCACTACCACGGCAATGGCCAGACCGCCGCGGATCGGACCGAATAATTGGCCGATCGTTTCCAGCAGGTCTTCCGCCATGCCCGAGCGCTCCAGAATCAGGCCCATGAGCGTGAAAAACGGCACAGCCAGAAGCGAATCATTCAATACGATGCCAAATACCCGATCCGGCAGCGCCTGCAGAAACGAAAACGTAAATTCGCCGAAAATAATGCCAAGTAACGCGTACAGTATGCCGTTGGCTGCCAGTGTAAATGCGACAGGAAATCCCAGCAGCAGGAAACAGATCAATGTCAGAAACATGATCGGTGGCATATTGTTAATAAAGAATTCCATGCTACTTGTCCATCCTTTGTTCTATTTCTTTGAGCCTGGCCTCATTGGCGATCTCTTCAGCCAAAAGTTGCTCAGCGGTCTTGCCCTGCACCGGTGCCAGTGGATCTGGCCCCTTGCCGGCAAGAAAGGCTCCGCATTTAATCAAGTGCGAAACGCCGGCAAGCACCAGAAGGAAAAACCCGATGGGAATAAGCAATTTCACCGGCCAGCGGATCAATCCACCGGCATTTGACGATTGCTCGCTGGTCAAGAAGGACTGCATGAAAAATGGAATGGACAGGTCCAGCATGAGCAGACAAGCGGGCAACATGAAAAACAGCACGCCAAAAATTTCGATCAGAATCTGCGTGCGCCTGCTCATCATCTGAGAAATGATATCGACACGAACATGCTCATTCTTCATGAACGTGTAACCCGCAGCCAGCAGAAAAATGGCGCCGAAAAGATACCACTGAATCTCCAGCCACGCATTGGAACTCACATGGAAGGTTTTGCGGATCACCGCGTTACCTGCGCTGATCAGCACGACCACAAGGGTAAGCCAGATGACGGCTCGCCCAATGGTGTAGACAAGCGCATCGATCGCTCTGGATAGACTAGATAAGAGGTTCATCAAAATTGGACCGCTGCAAAATGGTTGAACAGGACGACCTGATATAATTGAATATTAGTCAGTATACTGCATATATTTTTCCTTACTCTATCAGTAATAACCATTACTGCAACATCAGGGCCAGGCCTATCAAGTTCAGGTCGCCGCAGGCGATGCGCTTACAACCCTTTGTCGTTGCTGGGCTAGCGCCGGACAATTTCCAGCAGCTCACGCTTGTTCCCACATGGCGTCACCGCGATAAATCTGCCTGCCGGAACAATCAACATTTCTACAACAAACATTTCTCTTCGCACAAAACGGACTATTTCAGACCAAAACCATGCGTCCGATAAGTTTGCGTTTCACATAACCGCATCCGCTAAATTTATAAGCAGTAAGTACTGGACGCACTCATACCGCAACCCTATACTATTTGCAGTCAAACCGACCCAATCAACATTCGCACCGGAGACCATTTACATGGATAACGAATCGACTGAAGAAGCTCTGGCGGTAACAGAGGCGGACGCACCGCACACGCGTCGGCAATTTTTGCGTAATGGCGTTACAGCGGTCACCGGCGTTCTTGCAAGCAGCGCAGGACTGAGTGCCGCCGCTGCCCAGTCCGGGACAGCGACCAAAGAAGGAACGGCAGCAGCCGACAACGCGCTGACCATCCCGCAGTGGACCAAACAGCCCGGCGCCCTGGTTGGCAGTCGTCCTTATGGTAAGCCGTCCGAATTTGAAAGCGGAATTATTCGCCACCTGCGCAAGACGGACAAACAATATTTTTCTTCCTCGACCCGCACCCCACTGCAGGAGCTCGATGGCATCATTACGCCTAACGGGCTCTTCTACGAACGCCACCACAATGGCATTCCCGATATCAATCCCGTTGAACACCGGTTGATCGTGCATGGGCTGGTAAATAATGCGCTGTCTTTCACACTGAATGATATCCGGCGTTTCCCCTCGCACTCCCAGATCTATTTTCTTGAATGCTCCGGCAATCCGGGATACGCGGTCTATGGCAAAACGGCAGCCGAAGTCAACGGCCTGGTCAGTTGCGCCGAATGGACCGGCGTGCCGCTCAAGACGGTTCTGAACGAGGCCGGCATCAAGCCTGAGGCCAAATGGGTCATTGCCGAAGGTGCCGACGGTGCAGGTATGACGCGCAGCATTCCGTTGGAAAAGTGCCTGGACGATGCCATGCTCGTATACAGTCAGAACGGAGAGCGCCTGCGGCCCGAACAGGGGTATCCGCTAAGGCTGCTGCTGCCCGGCTTTGAAGGCAATATGAGTATCAAGTGGCTGCGACGCCTGCAGGTCGCAGACGAGCCGGTGCACTCGCGCGAAGAAACATCCAAGTACACGGACATCCTGCCAAACGGCAAGGCCCGCGAGTTCACATTTGTGATGGAAGCCAAATCCATCATTACCAGCCCTTCGGGCGGGCAGCAGATCGATGGCAAGGGGTTTCATGAAATCCGCGGCATTGCCTGGAGCGGTAAGGGACGCATTACCAAGGTGGAGATCTCGATTGACGAGGGCAAAACCTGGCAACCAGCCCGACTGCAGACGCCGGTCCTGAGCAAGGCGCTGACACGCTTTCTCTTTCCATGGGAATGGAACGGCCAACCCGTGGTAATACAAAGCCGGGCTACCGACGAAACCGGATACATACAGCCTACGCTGGAATCACTCGTTCAAGTGCGCGGCGTCAATAATACGTATCACAACAACGCGATTACACCATGGCGTATCGCATCTGACGGAAAGGTGACGCATGCACGCGCTTAAAACTTCTCTTGCTGGAACACATGTAGCCAGACACGCCATTGCGCTGCTTGCATGCACTACGCTACTGGGTGCAACCGCGGACGCAGTTCACGCAGAACAGAAATTCGGCTTTGGCCATCCGGTGACACCTGAAGCAATCGCTGCGTGGGACATCAATGTTATTGCCGATGGACGCAATCTGCCGGACGGCAGCGGCACCGTCACACAAGGTAGCGCCATTTACGCCCAGCAATGTGCCGCCTGTCATGGCAGCAAGGGTGAAGGAGGCAGTGGCGACCAACTAGTGGGCGGTCTTGGCACACTTGCCAGCGGCAAGCCGATCAAGACAGTGGGCAGTTACTGGCCATACGCCCCGACTTTATTTGACTATATCAGACGCGCCATGCCGCTGACGGCACCTCAAAGCCTGAATAACGAACAGGTTTATGCTGTTACTGCCTATCTTCTTCACTTGAACGGGCTTGTGAAAGAAGACGCGCGCCTGGATGCAAAATCGCTTGCTGCAATCAAAATGCCCAATCGGGATGGCTTTGTGCCTGATCCGCGCCCGGATGTGCCACAAACCTCTGGCAGTAGCGAGAAGAGCGCCAGCGACAAGCCCGCAACACAATCGCAATAATACTGATGCGATCATCCCACTGCAGGCGAAGCACCTTGTGCTTCGCCTGCAGCTATGCCGCCTGCGCTTGGTGATTTTGCTCTTGCCTGCCCAGCAAACGGGACAGCAACTGCCCTTCCAGGGACGCGTATTGCGCATCCCCTCTCACGCGCGGCCGGGCAAGCCTGACATCCAGGTCAAATTTCACCGTATTCTGGTCAATCAGAATCACGCGATCAGCCAATGCAACAGCTTCAGCCACGTCGTGCGTGACCAGAACCGCAGTGAACCCATGGTCTTTCCATAGTGATTCGATCAATTGCTGCATTTCGATGCGCGTCAGGGCATCCAGCGCGCCTAACGGTTCATCCAGCAGCAACAATCGCGGTCGATGCGCCAGCGCCCGGGCCAGCGCCACACGCTGACGCTGGCCGCCGGATAGCACGCCAGGCCATTCGTCGGCGCGGTCCGCCAGGCCAACCTGCTCAAGCGCCTCGATGGCAATCCGGCGAATCTGGCTGCCTTTGCCTTTCAGACCGAGAGCAACATTGTTGGCAACGGTTTGCCAGGGCAGAAGACGTGCGTCCTGATACATGATGCGTGTGTCATGACGGGACTGCTCGACCGCTCGCCCATCTACCCGTATTCTGCCCACGCTGGCGGTATCCAGACCAGCTAACAGGCGCAGCAACGTACTTTTGCCGCATCCGCTGCGTCCCACCACAGAGAGAAACTGGCCCGCTGCAACGCTCAGGTTGACATCCTGCAATACCTGTCGTGTCCCAAAGCGTTTGCCAGCCCCTTCCACTCTCAGATCAATTCCGCCATTTACTTGTTCCATACTTTTCATTGCTCCAGTACGCTATCTATGTCTCTATTTAAATGCAGGATTCCAGCGTAACAACCTTCGTTCAAGCAACCGCGAGGCCGTATCAGCCAGTTTGCCAAGCAAGGCATACAGCAAAATGGCAACCACTACGATATCGGTCTGCATAAACTCGCGAGCGGTCATGGCCATGTAGCCAATCCCGCTGCTGGCCGAAATCGTTTCGGCAACAATCAACGTCAGCCACATAAAACCCAGTGCGAACCGGACACCGACCAGAATGCTGGGCATGGCGCCGGGAAGAATGACCTTGGTAAAAAGCTGCCAGTCTGACAGACCATAGGATCTGCCCATCTCTATGAGATCACGATCAACCGAGCGAATCCCGTGAAAGGTGTTCAGATAGATGGGAAACAGCGTACCCAAAGCGACCAGAAAGAGCTTGCCCGCTTCATCGATGCCAAACCACAGAATGACCAGCGGGATGAGAGACAAGTGCGGTACGTTACGTATCATTTGTATAGTGGTATCCAGAAGGCGCTCGCACACCCTGAAGCCACCGTTCAGAAAGCCCAGTATCAAACCGATAGCGCCGCCAATGAAAAAACCGAATGCCGCGCGCACGAAACTGGACCATAGGTGAACAAAGATTTCTCCACTGCGTATCAGCTCCCAGGCCGCCAGAACAACGGCAAGCGGGGACGGTGCAATCCGGGTCGATAACCAGCCAGCCCAGGCAGCCAATTGCCATAACAGAACCAAAGCAATCGGCACCAGCCACGGCGCCAGACCGCTCTGTACAACACGCTCCCACAACGGCACCCTTTCTTGCTCAACAACCGGCTGATCGGCTACATGGACCGCAGTTTTATCATGGACGCCAGATAACATTCTTGATCTCCAGAGCACGAGGAATCAACTTTTGTGAAGAAAATGCATCTGCAATATTCTGCTGGTTTTGTGCAACCGGGTCTGTGATGTACGCCACACCATACGCGTAGTTTTCCAGCGCATGACGGGTGATCTCCCGGCTCAGTCCGATCTGAGGCGAAAGAATGTCTGCCGCCTCGTCAAAATGCGCCACCGTCCACTTATTGGTCGCATCAACTTCTTCGATTGTCCATTTCAGAATCTCTGGGTAGGATTTCGCGTAAGCGCCGGTGGAAAGGTAAAAATTATAGTTGTGTACCTGATCGTGGCCGGCAACCAGGACGCGCGCGCCAATCTGTTCGATCGCGGCCTGGGCAAATGGGTCCCAGATAACCCATGCATCAATCGAGCCACTTTCAAATGCAGCCCGCGCATCTGCCGGCGGCAGATACTTCACATCAATATCCTTGTAGGCAATACCTTCTCTTTCCAGTACTTTCAAAAGCAGATAATGCACGTTAGAACCACGATTGAGCGCCACGCGCTTGCCCTTGAGTTCCTTGAACGACTGAATGGACGAATCTTTTTGTACCAGAATTTTCTCGGCTTTCGGCGCCGGCGGCTCGCTCGCTACATACACCAGATCTGCACCTGCCGCCTGGGCAAGTATCGGCGGCGTTTCGCCGACGCAGGCAAAATCGATACTGCCTACGTTCAATCCTTCGAGCATTTGTGGTCCGGCGGTAAATTCGATCCAGCGTACACTGACGCCTTCTTTTTTGAGGCGGTCATCAAGATTGCCACGTGCTCTGAGCAGCGCAATATTGGAACCCTTTTGCCAGCCCACCCGAAATAATTTAGCCTCGGTTTGCGCCGAAGCGGCTTGCAGCGGCGCGATGCCAGCCAGCGTGCCCAGTGCCGCCAATAATTTCAATGATGATCTGCGGTTCTTGAAAGCGCTGTCTGTCATATCTTGTGCATCCATGTTTGGTGAGTTTCCTGTTTATCTTAGCAACCTGAGCATTGATGCTTCCAATATCAATTTGTATTTTGCTTATGCCGCATCCTGCAGTATCTCAGGCATATACAAATGCATTAAATATTGTTTGATCTGGCTGAACGCAATGGTGTAATGAAGGTCATATTCATTTATTCATCCAATCAATCGAGAAAAGCATGCCCCGTTTCCTGAACACAGTTGTCATAAATGGAAGCCTGCATCGTCCGTCGCGTACCCGCGTCCTGCTGGAAGAAGTGACCCAGAAAATTTCAAACGATGTTGCACTCCAAACCCAATTCATCGATCTTATCGATCTGGTGCCTTTCATCGGTACAGCCGTTTCGAAAGACAGCCTGAATACGGTTGCAAAACAAGCGCTGCAGCATATCGAACACGCCGATTTTCTGATCGTAGGCGCGCCGGTGTTTCGCGGTTCGGTGCCCGGGCTACTCAAGCACCTGTTCGACCTGATTGACATGGACGCGCTGGCTGGCAAGCCGGTATTGCTGGCTGCGACAGGAGGCAGCGCCCGACACGGTCTGGTGATAGACCATCAACTGCGCACGCTGTTTGGGTTTTTTCATGCCCTCAGCCTGCCTGCCGGCATCTACGCCACTTCGGAGGAAATACAAGACGGGAAAATTGTCAGCGAGACTCTGGCCAAACGTCTCGAACTGGTCACATCTCTGGCAGCTCCCGTGCTCAACGGAGTAATCAATCAACAACGCCACAATATTGTTGAACGCGCTGTTGCATAGGCGCGCACTGTCTATTTTTCACCACCCATCGCAAACGTCATGAGCCTCGATATTTTCTGGTTTCTTCCCACTTCCGGCGACACGCGCTATCTGGGCACATCGGATTTTGGCAGGTACCCCACCAGCGAATATCTGCGTCAGATCGCCATCACAAGTGAAAACCTTGGCTATGACGGCTTGCTCATTCCAACCGGAAGCTCCTGTCTTGACCCCTGGGTCGTCGCCGCCAGCTTGATTCCGGTCACCCAGCGAATCAAACTGCTGGTTGCGCTCAGGACCTCGCTGGGCGGCCCGGCGCCCTCGGCCAGACAGGCCGCCACGCTGGATCAGGCTTTGCATGGCCGTTTGCTGCTCAATGTCGTGCCGGGTGGAGACGCTGCCGAACTGGCTGCAGATGGCGTGCAACTGGGCCATGATGAGCGCTACGCAGCCGCAGATGAATATCTGCAAATATGGAAAAAGCTATTGTCTGGGGAAACCGTCGATTTCCATGGAAAATACCTGTCAGTCACGCAAAGCAGGAATTATCATGCGCCAGTACAAAAGCCCTGGCCACCCCTTTATTTCGGCGGCTCTTCCGAGGCTGCGCACGAACTGGCTGCCCGGCACGTGGATGCCTATCTGACCTGGGGAGAGCCGCCTGCAGCAGTCGCCCGGAAAATCGCCGATGTCAGAGCGCGCGCAGCAAGGCATCATCGAACCGTGCGCTTTGGGCTCAGGGTTCATGTCATCGTAAGGGAGACGGAAGATGAAGCCTGGCAGGATGCGCATCGGCTGATCAGTCATATCACTGACGAGGATATCGCGCACGCCCAGCGCAATTACGCCCAGATGGACTCGGTGGGCCAGCAGCGCATGGCGGCTTTGCATGGCGGACGGCGCGACAAACTGGAAGTGTCACCTAATTTGTGGGCTGGCGTAGGTCTGGTCCGCGGTGGAGCAGGCACCTCTCTGGTGGGCGATCCACAAACCGTAGCTGCCCGACTGCAGGAATATGCCGATCTCGGAATCGACACCTTCGTGCTATCTGGGTATCCTCATTTGGAAGAGGCGGTTCGTTTTGCGGAACTGGTTTTCCCGTTGCTGGGCAAAGCAGCGGTGACCACCCAGGGCCTGGCGCAGACAGGGGGCGCATTTGACCGCAGGGCGGCGCAGGAGTGACGCAGGAGTGACGCAGGAGCGATAATACGGCACCGGGCTAATGATTGCTTGAAGGGCCTACAGCCTTATGAGATACTCAGGATCGAAGCGACAAGTAAGTAGACTGTCTTGGTTCCGTCGTTCTGATAAAAATCGTTCCCATGGCCCCTAGAGTGATTACAACTGCAATAACACTGCCGCCCTGCATGCCTTCACGCATTGCCGCCTGCTGCTCCAATACCATAGAGTATCGCCGATGACCCGGCCGATCGGAGACCTGGACATCAATCTGCTGCTCGCGCTGGATGCGCTGTTGCAGGATCAGAATGTGACACATGCCGCAGCCAGATTGAACATCACGCAGTCGGCGCTATCCGGGCGCCTGACCAGGCTACGTCGTATTTTCAATGATCCATTATTCGTGCCGTCCTCGTCTGGACGGGGAATGACACCCACTTCGCATACTCTGGCACTCAAGCCAGAACTGCAACGTCTGTTGCAACAGTTGACGCAATTTGTCCAGTCGGCACATGTTTTCGATCCCGCCACCAGTGAACGTACATTCCGTATTGCCGCAATGGACAACCCGGCGGCTATTCTTGCTCCGGCGCTGTTGCCTTTGATTAGGGCCCGGGCACCGGCGGTCAGGGTCGCCTTTATACTGCCCGATAAAAGTCAGGTCAACGAACAACTGGAACGAGGCGAAGTGGATCTGTTTATTGGCACCGCGCAGGATGCAACGCCAAACCTGATCGGACGCCTGCTCTTTGACGAAGAATTCCTGACTGCACAGCGCATCGGCCATCCCCGTGGCACAGGTCCACTCTCCCTGGATACGTTTTGCGAACTGGATCATCTGCTTATTTCAACCAGCGGCGGCATGTTCAACGGCATGATTGACGAGGCGCTGGCCGATCTCGGTCGGCAACGCCGTGTAACGGTGTCGGTCCAGAGCTATGCCCTGGCCCCGCTGATCCTGGATTCGACAGATTGCATCTGCACCTTGCCCAAACGTTTTCTGCAGCGATTTACCAGCCACCTGGAATTGTTTACCCCGCCACTGACCCTGGATACGTTCTCGATGAAGCTGTTCTGGCATTCGACAGTTAATGCCGATCCGGCGCACCGCTGGCTGCGGTCAATGGTTTTCGACGCGGTGCAGACAAAGTGAGGTCATTCAGTTTTCGAGCCATCAGCAGTATCGATAGGTCGAATTGAAATTTACGATTTGTGCAGTGCCAGACAATGACGCATGATGTGATTTGCCCACCCAAACATGGAAAATCAACAAAATGTCACGTATTACTCCCCTGCTTTTTTCAGGCGCGCTGGCCATCGCAAGTGTAATTGCCTTGCCCACCTATGCCCAGGCAGCACCTATTGCAAAGACCGCTACTTATAAGCAAGTGGCTGACTCCTATTCTATGCCCCTTGGCAACTTGACCATTACCGCCATATCTGATGGCACCGTACCCCAGGATCTGTATCAACTACTGATTGGTCCATCTCATTCTCATATCGACAATTTGCTGGGCAAGGCATTTCTTGCGAACCCGGTAGAAGCATCGATCAATGCATTTGTGATTCGCGACGGCGAACGTATTATTCTGGTTGATACCGGCTCGGGAGAGCTTTTTGGACCCGGCTTCGGTGGCAAACTTTATGATAGCCTGGCCAGCGTGGGAATCAAATCCGAACAAGTGACCGATGTGCTTATTACGCATATTCATACTGACCACACCGGTGGCCTGGTACAAAACGGAAAACCTGCATTTCCAAATGCCACCGTCCATGTCGGTGCACCCGACCTGGCCTTTTTCCAGGACGCCGGCAATGCCAAGAAAACAGGCTATGATGATAAGTATTTCGCAGAAGCGATCAAGACGATCGGCGTATATGAAAAACTGGGAAAAGTAAAAACCTTTGATGACGGGCAAACCGTACTGCCCGGCGTAAAAGCAACCATACACCCGGGACATACGCCCGGCAGTGCATTCTTTACCGTCAGCAGCCAGGATCAATCCATGG
>JBOIGK010000370.1:0-3383 GCA_050742695.1 Advenella sp.
TTTTCATCGGCGCGCAACTGGGCGATTTTCTGTGTGGTTTCGCCCATGCCAAACCCGATTTCCAGAATGGTAGGGGCGCCCCGGCCAAAGGCCTGGTCATAGTCCAGCAGGCTGTCCTGGTAGGGCAATGCCCATTTGTCCATATGCTGCTCAACCGCCTGTTTCTGGCCTGGGGTCATATGCGAGCGACGATGCACGAAGCTGCGAATATGGCGTCCTTTTAACGCGTCGGGGGTCTCGTGACTGGCGCTGGCCCCGGCTGCCGCATCGGGGTCGGGGGACGGGTTACCCGCCTCGTTATTTGCGTTGTTGTTGGCGCTTACATGGGGCTGGCTGTCGGCGGAGTGATTGGCCTGATTGTTCGCGTTGTTATCGGCGTTGTCACTGGCGCTGTTATTGGCGTTTTTATTGGGGTCTGCAATGGTCATGGGTCAAAGGGGCAAGGGCGTACAAAGTCAGGCTTGTTGTGCGGGCGCCACTCCACCAGGCCCAGGGGGCTATCGGGCGGAGAGTCGCTCGGACGACGGAACCTGCATTGTAGTGCATTCGCCCCGCAGGCGCGGGTTGCTCAGGCTGCGAAGCGGAATGTCATGACCCGTGCCGGCGGCACATTGGTCCACACGATTTCACTGCTGTAATGACAGGCTTTCAGGGAAGATTGCCATTGTGTCTGGCGCAGATTGTAGGTGAACTGGATGGCGCGGCCGTCGTCCTTGAGCAGCGTCTGCCAATGGTGCAGTATCCGGCTGCGCACTTCGGGTGGCAGGGAAATGAGCGGCAGGCTGGAGACGATGGCATTAATGCTGACACCCGGGGGCAGCAGGGCATCCAGATCGGCGGCATTGCCATTGATGATGGTCAGATGCGGAAAGCGCCGTTGCAGGTGCTGCGCAAAGACGTTGGAAAACTCAATGACGATCAGTTTGTCGGCTGGAACGCCATGATCCAGTATTGCCTGTGTGATAACGCCGGTGCCGCCGCCCAGTTCAATAACGATGCCGTCATGATTGAGCGGGATGTGCTTGGCCATATAACGCCCCAGCTTGCGAGAGCTGGGACAGATGGCGCCGGTAAATTTGGGCTGGTGCATCAGCTCGTTCACAAACATAAGTGGGCGTGAGCGCCTGACGGTTTTTTTCAAACGGCCAAAACCGCTTCTGCACCATGTTCCAACCATATGTTTCTACGTCCCGTTTTATTGTTGACCACAACATGATGCTTGCGCGCGCGGCCCGTTTTACGGGGCCGGCGTATTAGCGTACGCGCATGCCAGGCTGAGCGCCTTCCCACGGTTCCAGAATATAGATACCGGGGTTGGCTTTTTCGTCAGCATCGCTGGCGGCAAGCACCATGCCTTCGGAGACACCAAACTTCATCTTACGTGGGGCCAGGTTGGCCACCATCACCGTATATTTTCCGATCAGGGTCTCGGGCTGATAAGCTGATTTTATTCCAGAAAACACATCCCGGGTTCTGCCTTCGCCCACATCCAGTGTAAGGCGCAATAGCTTGCTGGAACCTTCCACATGTTCACAATTAACAATTTTTGCAATTCGCAAATCTATTTTTACAAAATCATCAATCGTAATTACATCTGCAATGGCTTCGCCACCGGGCAGGGCAGCGGCAACTGCAGCAGCCACCACATCGGCTGCGGGTGCGTCCGGTTCAATCAGGGTATCGAGCATGGCCGGCTCAACACGCTGCATCAGGTGTTTGAACGGCGCAATATGGTCGGGCAGTTCGGCAGCATCGCTCCAGGCAAAGCTGCGGTTCATGCCGAACAATTCAGTTGCAATGCGTTCGGCCAGCGCAGGCAGCACTGGCGCCAGCATCACAGACAGGGCCTTGAAGCCGGCAATGGCGCGTGAGCACACGTCCTGCAAGGCCTGTTTCTGCTGCTCGTCTGCTGTGCTGATGCCTTTGGCCATTACCCACGGCTGGGCGCTGTCAAATGCCTGGTTGATTTTGTCGGCATGCGCCATCAGGTTGCGGATCGCGCGGGCGTACTCGCGGTTCTCGAAATCAGTTCGTACCTGTTCGGTCAGCGTCGCCAATTCAGTTGCCATTGCCTGGGCATCGCCGGCATACCCCAGCTTGCCATCGAAGTGGCGGGTAATGAAGGTGGCGGCACGGCTGGCAATATTGATGTATTTGCCGATCAGGTCACTGTTGACGCGGGCGATGAAATCATCGGGATTGAAGTCAATATCTTCAACCCGCGCATTGAGCTTGGCCGCAATGTAGTAGCGCAGCCATTCTGCATTCATGCCGATGTCCAGGTACTTGACGGGCGAGATGCCGGTGCCGCGGCTTTTGGACATCTTCTCGCCGCTCACGGTAATGAAACCGTGTACATTCAGGGCGTCGGGCACCTTGCGGCCAGAGAACTTGAGCATCGCGGGCCAGAACAGGGCGTGGAAATACACAATGTCTTTGCCGATAAAGTGAACCTGTTCGGTGCTGCTGTCCGGCGCCAGCAGGGCGTCAAAGTCTATCCCCTGAAGCTTGCAGTAGGATTTGAGCGAAGCCAGATAGCCCACAGGCGCATCGAGCCAGACATAGAAGTACTTGCCTGGTGCATCGGGAATTTCAATGCCGAAATAAGGCTCATCGCGCGAGATATCCCAATCGTTCAGATTGCTTTGCTTGCCCTCGTCATTGCCCAGCCATTCGCGGGTCTTGGCCAGCACTTCCGCTTGCAGGCGCTTGTTGCCCTGGCTGTTGCTGCCGGTTGTCCACTCCTGCAGAAATTCCACGCAGCGCTGATCGGACAGATTAAAGAAAAAGTGTTCGGACGATTTGAGCACCGGTGTCGCGTTGGTCAACGTGGAGTACGGGTTGATCAGATCGGTAGGCGCATACACGGCACCGCACACTTCACAGGAATCGCCGTATTGATCTGGTGCGTGGCATTTGGGACACTCGCCTTTGATGTAGCGGTCGGGCAGGAACATGCTTTTGACCGGATCATAGAACTGCTCGATGGTCTTGGTGCTGATGAAACCGGCAGCCTTAAGCTGGCGATAGATGGCCTGGGACAGTTCGACGTTTTCCTGGCTGTCTGTGCTGTGCCAGTGGTCGAACTTGATATGAAAGCCGTTCAGATAGCGCGGGCGTTCCTGCGCATAACGGGCCACCAGTTCCTGCGGCGTGATGCCTTCCTTTTCTGCCTTGAGCATGATGGGCGCCCCGTGGGCGTCATCGGCGCCGACAAAATGCACCGTGTGGCCGGCCATTCGCATGCTTCGTACCCAGATGTCAGCCTGGATATACTCCATGATGTGGCCAATGTGGAACGAACCGTTAGCGTAAGGGAGAGCCGTGGTAACAAAAATCGTGCGGGACATAAGATGCAATGTAAGTACAAAAAAGGGGGGAAA
>JBOIGK010000371.1:0-5180 GCA_050742695.1 Advenella sp.
ATGCAATCGTGCCCAGTCAGTTCGAGCGGAGAACGAGGCTGTGCCCGCGTGGCAAAATAGCCGTGTGTGCCGACAACGGCCATGCGCAAATCCGGACTGATGCGCACGGCAATCATATCCTTGGCCACCTGGTCTCCCATGCGAACACCTGCGTCAAAGCGCTGGGACACAATGTCTCCCAAGGTGTAATCAATGGTAATTTCGACATGAATGTCGGGATAGTCCCTCATGACTTTAGACAGTTTCGGCCAAAGAACGCTGGTTGCAGCGTGTTCGGCCGATGTAATGCGAATGCTCCCCACCGGCTTGTCACGCAGATCTTTGACTGCTGCCACCTCAGCGTCGATATCGTCAAACCTGGGCGCCACACTGCTGAACAGACGATCGCCTGCTTCAGTGGTCGCGATACTGCGTGTCGTGCGGGTCAACAATTGCACCCCCAGACGGGTTTCCAGCCCCCGAACAGCATGGCTCAACGCGGACGGCGACACGCCAAGTTGCGCCGAGGCCCTGGTAAAACTGCCTGCGCGCACGACATGGACGAAAGCGAGGACGTCGTTGAAAGTCTCCATGGCCATGAATCATTGCTCCTTCGATGGGTAACTTAACGCATCTATCAGCACGCTCATCGCACGGGATAGTTGACGCCGACTGGGATAATAGAGGTAGTATCCGGGAAATGTCGGGCACCAATCCTGCAAAACCGCCTGAAGCTGGCCGGTGGCAAGAAATGGTTGCGCCATCTCCAGCGGAACATACCCAAGGCCGAATCCGGCCAGCGCCGCCTGAAGGATGGGCCTGGTTCCGTTGAACACAAGCTGCCCATCAACGCGCACGTTGACTGCGTGTTTTCCCTTCTTGAGCTCCCAGGCGTACAGCTCCCCATGGCTCATTAGTCGCAGATTAATGCAATTGTGATCCACCAGGTCCTGCGGCTTTAGCGGCGGCGAATACTGCGCCAGGTAGGCCGCAGAGCCGACAATTGCGAAGCGCAGGTCCGGGCTGATCCGTACGGTGGTCATATCCCGACCCAGAGCGTCCCCCAGTCGTACCCCCATATCGTATCGTTCCTCAACCAGGTCAATGAAACGCGACTCTGCCGTAACCTCCACTTTGATCAAGGGGTAGCGCGCAAGCACATCTGCAAGTTTCGGCCAAAGAACCGTTTCTGCAGCATTCTCCGACGCGGTAATGCGAATGGTACCTGCCGGGTTATCGCGCAGCTCGCGCACGGCCATCAATTCGGCCTCAATCTCCTGAAAACTCGGGGCGATATTTCGCATCAGCCGCTCTCCAGCTTCTGTCAAAGAGACACTGCGGGTGGTGCGTGTGAGCAGTCGAACCCCCATCTTGGCCTCAAGTGCGCGAATCAGATGACTGAGCGCTGATTGGGACACGCCAAGTTGTGCCGCTGCGCGCGTGAAGCTTTGCTCACGCGCAACCGCGAGGAATGCCAGAAGATCGTTGTAGCTATTTTTTGCCATATATGAGCTTATTTCACAAGTATTTGCTGATTTTACTATCTAGTCGAACACAAGTGTGATCGGTATATTACCCAATAAAACCATCTCACGACGAAACCGTTGACTCAGGGTACCCCTGTTTACATACAACTGCGGCGTAAAAACAGACGAGGCTGCTCATACAAATGAGCCTGCATTTCAGCCTGTGACAGGCAGTGCAATTTACGTTGAACGCCAACACGCGACGCTCACTATTTAAAGGAATTTGAACTATGCAAATGCGCAAACTAGGAAACAGCAATCTGGAAGTATCGGCCCTGGGCCTTGGCTGCATGGGCCTGAGCCATGGCTACGGACCTGCCACGGATACCAGCCAGGCCATCGCTTTGATCCGGACCGCAGTTGATCAAGGTGTGACGTTCTTTGACACCGCCGAAGTCTATGGCCCTTATCTTAACGAGGAAGTTGTCGGTGCAGCGCTGGCCCCGGTACGCGACAAGGTTGTGATCGCCACAAAGTTCGGATTCACCTTCGGTGATGACAACAAGCAGCAAATTCTCAACAGCCGACCCGACCATATCCGCCGGGCTGTCGAAGGCTCACTCAAGCGCCTGAAGACTGACGTGATCGACTTGCTTTACCAGCATCGTGTTGATCCTGATGTGCCGATTGAAGACGTGGCCGGCACGGTCAAAACACTCATTGCCGAGGGCAAGGTCAAGCACTTCGGCTTGTCCGAAGCGGGTGTCCAGACCATCCGCCGCGCACATGCAGTGCAGCCTGTTGCCGCCGTGCAGAGTGAATACTCACTGTGGTGGCGTACACCGGAGCAAGACGTATTGCCAACACTTGAAGAACTGGGTATCGGTTTCGTTCCCTTCAGTCCATTGGGTAAGGGATTTCTAACTGGGACCATTCAAGCCGGCGCAACCTTCGGCAATGACGACTTTCGCAGCCAAGTGCCGCGCTTCTCCCCCGAAGCAATCCAGGCAGACCAGGCACTTGTGGATTTGCTCGGTCACATTGCCAGAGACAAAGGCGTGACCTCAGCACAGATCGCTCTGGCATGGCTGCTTGCTCAAAAACCGTGGATTGTGCCCATCCCCGGGACGACCAAACTTCACCGACTGCAGGAGAACCTGGGCGCCGCCGTGATCGAACTGTCGCCAAGCGATCTGGACAAAATCAAGCTGGCACTGGCAGCAATCGAGATCCAGGGTGACCGTTATCCAGCCGCGCTACAGGCACGCGTGGGACGTTAATTTGGCAAAGGCCTTCATTCTTCATTGGGCTGAATGCTCCCAATGACTGCAATACGGTGTCCTGACAAACTAACCGGACATCGCTACCTGATATGGGTCTTGAGCCAGAAACAAGCCAAGGCGCCCACGCCCGGAACCGGATTGCTCGCCTCATCCGGTTCCGAGAGACGAGAATCTAGAGAACACCCTGAATCAACTACAGAAAGGATAAATATGAAATTACCCGCAGCCGCCGCCTTTGCCTTGTCGCTTGGCGTCTCGACCACATACGCAGCCGAACAGGAGCCAATCAATGTCACTCGGGTCGGCTCCCAACCGTCCAGCGTGGGCGCCGAGCAAAATTTCACCGGCGCGGTTTCCGTAGACTCGCGCTTCCAGGCGGAGGCACCAGCACGCGTTGGCGGTGGTATAGTCACCTTCGCCGCCGGCGCGCGCACTGCCTGGCATACGCATCCGCTCGGGCAGACGCTCATCGTCACCGCAGGTGTAGGACGCGTGCAGAAATGGAACGACGTTGCGCAGGAAATCAGGCCCGGCGACGTGGTATGGATTCCACCAGGCGTCAAACACTGGCATGGAGCCAGCCCCACTGTGGGTATGAGTCATATCGCCATCTCCGAGTCCCTGGATGGCAAATCAGTGGACTGGATGGAGAAAGTGAGCAAGGAACAGTACGGGGATTGAGAACGGACCGACGCTCAACAGGAACATTCGGTGCGCACATCAACTAAAAGTTACTACGCTTAGCCCTATTCAGGTGTTTGCGTCCTGGGTTGTAAAATACTTTGGTATCAATGTCCGCATCAGCTTCACCCAGGATTCAGAATTTTCCACTACATTGGCTTGCGGCCCGCCGATACCGATCGACATCGGCGGTTCATCATTTTGTCTCGGTAAAAGCATTCCGACGGCGCCCCCTCCCCTGATATATCCCCCCAAAGAAACCGCATAACCATCCTGGCGTATGGTTTCCAACTGCTTGATCAACGCAGATAGGTCGACACGACGGATGGGATCCTGTTCTTCGCTGTTTGCCCGATGAATGAACCCGGCAAGGCGACGGTTATCCCAGGTACTCAACAGCATCAGCCCTGTCGCCGTCTGCGTGTAGGGTCTGACATCACCCGCCACCGCATGTAAGCGTAACGATCCGGTGGCTTCAATGAGATGAATATATCTGGCATAACGACCGTTTTCTGCACACAGGAGAATAGTTTCGTTGGTCCGTTCACTGAGTTCCTGCATCAACTGCAGGATTTCATCGCCCTTGAACAAACTGGTGCTGACCCAGTTGACCAACAATGGAAGCCGCAAGGTCGGACGATAGGTTCGGTTGACCCGGTCAAAGCTCAGGTAACCGAGTTCTACGACCGTTCGCATCAATGCAGACGTACTCGATTGAGGATAGTTGCATTCGAGTGCAATTTCCGCGACGGACAACGCACGTTGCTCCCGGCTGAACACTTCAAGAATCTTGAATACCCGGTGGGCCGATTTCACGTTTTCAGTTGCCATTGATCTCTACCTAAAAATACATATGTGTGAAATTATATCGTAAATGAATTTTTAATGTATTTTTTTTGTTTGATCAGCTAGTATGACCACGTAGTTTCTCCTCGAATATTCGAATCGCATTTGTCATCAATCTGGCTCTGCCCGGATTTTTTTAAACTTAATGGAAATTGCAATGACGATAGAAATCTCTCACATATCACCTGATACGGGTTCGGAAATTGTAGGAGTCGATTTACGCGAACCGCTAGAGCCGGAACTACTAGCGAGGCTCAAAGAGGAATTTGCCCAGCGCGCCGTCCTGGTTTTTCGCGGGCAAAAACTAAGCCCGCAAGCGTTTCTTGCAGCGGGACGGCAATTCGGCGATATCCTGCCGCAGCAAGTTGCACGCTTCACTTTGCCGGAGGTGCCATTAGTCGGTTTTATATCTAGCGAGGATACCGATAAACCCGGCGGCACCCGTCTGGTTCGTGGCGAACAGTTCCATACCGATCATTCGAATTTTTATGCCCCGCCTATCGCGACTGTACTGAAAGCGGTCACCCTACCGAGCAAAGGCGGCGATACACGATTTGTCAATATGCATGCCAGTTACGATGATCTGCCTGATGATTTCAAGAAAAAAATCGAAGGACTGCGGGCTTTACATGTTTTCAAAAGCAGCCGCAGTCCGCGCAAAAAAGTCGAACTGACAGAAGAAGAAAAAAAACATCTGCCACAAGCCATACAGCCACTGGTTCTGGTTCATCCGCAAAACGGACGAAAGGCGGCGTATCTGAACACCGCGCATATTGAGCGGATTATAGACATGGATGACGACGAAGCATTTGACCTTATCAAGCAACTAATGGATCACTCCACACAAAGCAAGTATGAGTACCGGCATGTCTGGCAACCGGACGATTTGGTGATGTGGGACAACCGGAGTGTCATGCATTCGGCC
>JBOIGK010000372.1:0-2611 GCA_050742695.1 Advenella sp.
AATTTAATATCCCGGCACTTTGCGGTGCTGCAGCATTTTATTATGATGCCAATTACATATTAAACAGGCTCAAACACGTATCGGAGACAGCCATGTCCAAAACGGGCATTTCCTCGCCTTTCATTCAGTCGGTCGATAACAAGATCAGAAAGATGATTCCACTGACACCAGAGACGCCAAATTCGCGCGCCGTGTCAGCCAGTCTGGTCAAACTGGGCAATATGCCGGGTGCACTGCTGCCGGTATTGCATGATATCCAGGACGCACTGGGCTATATCCCCCCTGAGTGCGTCGATCAGATTGGACAGGCTTTGAATTTATCGCGCGCCGAAGTTCATGGTGTCATCACCTTCTACCCCCATTTCCACACCACGCCCAAGGGCGCAGTGCATATCGAAGTCTGTCGGGCTGAATCCTGTCAGGCAATGGGCTCGGCACAGCTTGAAGCCCATATACGCCAGGCAACCGGCTGCGACATGAACAGCACCAGCGCCGATGGCCAGGTGTCTGTTGATGCGGTATATTGTCTGGGACTGTGCGCACAGTCGCCCAATATCATGATCAACGGCGAGCCCTGTGCGCATGTCACGCCGCAAGCGTTCGATGAACTGTATCGCGAACACACGGAGGCCGTCTCTGTATGACTATTCGAATCTTCATCCCCGCTGACGCCGCTGCCATTGCTGCTGGCGCCGAACGTGTGGTGGCGGCCATCAGCAAAGAGGCGGCACAGCGCAACCAGGACATTACCGTGGTGCGCAATGGCTCGCGCGGGCTGTTGTGGCTTGAGCCCATGATCGAAGTGCAGACCGAAAATGGCCGCGTGGCCTATGGCCCGGTCAAGGCCAGAGACGTGCCGTCCCTGTTCGACGCCGATTTTCTGCATGGCGGCCATCACACACTGGCCCATGGCCTCACTGAAGAAATCCCGTTCCTGAAAAAACAGGAACGCCTGACCTTTGCACGCGTCGGCATTACCGATCCGCTTTCTATCACAGACTACATGGCGCAAGGCGGTTTTGCAGGCTTAAAAAAAGCCCTGACCATGGCGCCAGCCGATATCGTGCAGCAAGTGACCGATTCCGGCCTGCGTGGACGAGGCGGCGCGGCGTTTCCTACCGGCATCAAATGGAAAACTGTCCTTGGTACCCCGGGGCAGCAGAAATATGTCGTTTGCAATGCCGACGAAGGCGACTCGGGTACCTTCTCCGATCGCATGCTGATGGAAGGCGATCCGTTTTGCCTGATCGAAGGCATGACCATTGCCGGACTGGCTACTAATGCAACCCAGGGATACATCTACGTCCGTTCCGAATATCCCCACGCCATTGCAGCGTTAAACCGCGCCATCGGCGTGGCTACTGAAGCCAACTGGCTGGGGCAAAACATCCAGGGCAGCGGAAAGTCCTTTTCGCTTGAAGTGCGCAAGGGCGCCGGCGCCTATATTTGCGGCGAAGAAACCTCGCTACTGGACTCACTCGAAGGCAAACGTGGCCTGGTTCGTGCCAAGCCACCGCTGCCGGCCATCAAGGGCCTTTTCGGCAAACCCACGGTAATCAATAATGTGATATCGCTGGCATCGGTTCCCTACATACTTGCCGAAGGCGGACAGGCCTATGCCAACTACGGAATGGGGCGCTCCAAGGGAACCCTACCCTTTCAACTGGCGGGCAATATTCGCCAGGGCGGGCTGGTGGAAAAAGCCTTTGGCCTGACATTGCGCGAACTGCTTTTTGATTACGGCGGCGGCAGCGCCAGTGGCCGGCCCATCAAGGCTGTACAGGTAGGTGGCCCGCTGGGCGCGTACCTGCCGGAATCGCAATGGGATGTACCCATGGATTACGAAGCCTATATGAAGGTGTCGGCCATGATCGGCCACGGCGGTATTGTCGCGTTCGACGACACGGCCAAAATGAACGATCTGGCGCGCTATGCCATGGAGTTCTGTGCCGTCGAGTCCTGTGGCAAATGCACCCCCTGTCGTATCGGCTCGACGCGCGGCACAGAAGTGATCGATCGGATTACCGCCAACGAAAATCGCGAAGAAAATGTCGAACTGCTGCGCGATCTGTGCGACACCATGCTGGGCGGCTCACTGTGCGCCCTGGGTGGCATGACGCCCTATCCTGTATTGTCCGCCCTGCAGCACTTCCCTGCCGATTTTGGCATTGAAGCGAGCACAAAAGCCGAACATTCATGAACCAAGAAAATTATCCGCTGCCGCAACAGGCAAGGAGCTTCCAATGTTAGAAACCGTTGTCAAACGTGATACCGATCTGGGTACACCCGAGGTCACCTCCGACAAGCTGATTACCGTCACGATTGACGGTTACGACATATCGGTGCCCGAAGGCACGTCGGTCATGCGCGCGGCTGCGCTCAACGGCGTCAACATTCCAAAGCTGTGTGCCACCGACAGCATTGAAGCCTTCGGCTCATGCCGCTTGTGCCTGGTGGAAATCGAAGGTCGACGCGGTTATCCGGCCTCCTGTACCACACCGGTAGAGGAAGGCATGATCATCCGCACCGAAACTCCCAAGCTGCATCAACTGCGCCGCGGCGTCATGGAATTGTATATTTCCGACCACCCGCTCGATTGCCTGACCTGCCC
>JBOIGK010000373.1:0-9436 GCA_050742695.1 Advenella sp.
GCTGCAGGCCGGGGCTGTCACGGGTGCAGTGTCCGGCAAAAGGTACTGGGGTAAATCCTGACTCTTATGGTAGAGGATTTACCCTGACAACACCAGCGTATGTGGTTGCCGGTTGTGCTTTCTGACCCCGACTGTTGTCATTATCACAACTGTGGACCCGATCAGGCGAAATCAAGCGGCAATATAAAGTGCGATGTGGGCACGCCATGCAGGGATTGCAGCATCATGCGCGATGATGCCGGGTGACGATCTGTGGCTCTCTTCAATAATCTGGCCAGCGCTTCAAGTGCGCGTCGTCCTCTGCAATTTCATGCCAGGTTACGTGCGGATGTCCTGCTGTTCATCAGGTATTGCCCTGAACAGCCAGTCGTGTCCGGCTGCGCGTGCGCAGGAAATACCAGATTGACACGGCCATCAATGTGCCCAGGAGCACCATCTCAAGCTGGATGCTGGCATTGAAGGCTTGTTGGTAGTCATGACCCTGCAGCAGCGATTGAGAAAACACCACGCCCAGCAGCGCCGGTCCAAAACCCATTGATGCCTGTTGTATCGTCGACAGCATAGCGCTGCCCGAACCGGCCTGATCTGGCGGGATCTGCGACATACCGATGCGGTAGAAGGCGCCGACAATAAATGCCTGGCCGATACCGATAAACAGAGAAGGAATCGTCAGCGACAGCAGGTTGGGGGCTGGCCAGACTTGTTGCAAGACCCAAAGCAGAATGAGCAGACCCGGAATGACCATGGCGCAACCCAGTATGAGCGTCGGGAGCAATCCTATGCGGGCCACCACGCGGGTGCTGAGCAGCGAGCCCACGAAAAAGAAGACGCCCAGCGCAATAAATGAATTGCCCGATTGCAACGGCGTCAGGCCGGCACCGGCCTGTAGCGTGAGCGCCAGCACGAACATGAAGCCGCTCCAGCAGGCGAAAAACAGGATGGCGGTGAAAAAGCCGAAACGAACGGTGGACAGCCGCAGCAGGGAAGGAGGCAGTAAGGGCAGGACACCGCGGCGTTCCTGACGGGCTTCTGTTTTCCACAGAGCAACGGCCAGCGGTATTGCGCAAGCGAGCGCCGCCAGGCATAGCCAGTTCCAGTGCATCGAAGGTCCGAGCGCGACGGGAAGCAGAATACTGATAATGAGCAATGCCAGCAAGAGTGTTCCTGGGCCATCGATGCCTGCCGGATTCTCCCTGCGGGTTTCAGGGATATGGCGTGACGATAAAAACAATACGGCAGCACAAACAGGTAAATTGATCAGAAAAATACTGCGCCATTCCGAGCCTGCGATATTGGCATGAACCAGGAAGCCGCCCAACACTTGCCCGATAATGAATGACAGGCCGCCTATGGAACTGTACAGGCCAATGGCGCGGGAGTGTGAATGGCCCTTGAGGCAGACGTGGATTGTAGCCAGTATTTGCGGCACCAGCAGGGCGGCAGCGACGCCTTGCAGTGTACGGGCCAGCAATAGTAGCGAAATGCTGGGTGCAACACCACAAAGCAGTGATGAAATACCAAAGAGCAGTACGCCGATATTGAAAAGGCGCCGGCGTCCGTACATATCGCCCAGCCGGCCTCCCATTGCCAGCATCACGGCGAAAGCCACGCCGTATACCGCGACCATCAGCTCAAGTTCATACTCGGTTGCGTGCAGGGAGCGGGCAACGGAATCCAAGGCCACGTTGATAATGGAAAAGTCTATTTGTGGCAGGAACATGCCTGCCAGCAGGACGGACAGGCCGGCGTTGTTCAGGCGGTTGGTATCTTGCGTTGCATCCGACATCATAAAAAATCCTGGAAAAATATCATCGATGAAGTATTATGAATATGTTTTTAGACGGGTACCAGAGCCTGTTTAGCCTGGTATAAATAGTGTAGGTCTGAGAAGCTTGAGCGGCCGCAGCGGCGGGGCCAGGTCAAACTAATGCAATTGTGGTCGCAACGATATTGACTGAACGCAGGCAGGCATACAAGCGCGCTTGCATTATCACGTTTGTAAAAGCCGTTGCAACAGTGCTGGCCAAAGGGCAGGAGTGAAAATGAAATTGACTGACAGCATGACCGCCGTTATAACGCATGCGGCAGCAGAGAACTGGAAAACACCTATTGACGATAGGGTAGATCGGGCGATGGAGTTGGGCATGTTTCTGCGAGCCCGACGTGAAAGTCTTGATCCACGCCGCCTGGGGCTGCCCAGATACGGGCGTACGCGCACGCCCGGCTTGCGCCGCGAAGAAGTGGCGCAGTTGGCTGAGATCGGTATCACCTGGTATACCAAACTGGAACAGGGGCGTCCCATACGCGTATCGCCCAAAGTGCTGCAGGCTGTCGCATCTGCGCTACAGTGTACCGATACGGAAACGCGTTATATCTTTACTCTGGCAGGCCTGGCCAGCCCGGCCTCGGCCGTGTCCGGGAAAATCTGCCGCATGATGCCAAATGCCATACAGACTATTCTGGACCAATTGCATCCATTGCCGGCCATTGTGCAAAATGCCAGATATGACATTGTTGCCTTTAACGATGCCTTCTGCCGAATGATCGATCGCGACCTGAATCAGGTTTCCCCTGAAGACCGCAATTGTATTTATCTGACCCTTACCGATCCGCAGATCAGGAAGGTCACGCAGGACCTGCCGGAGACGATCACGCACATGGCGGCCCGGCTACGCGCGCAGATGGCCGCGCATCTGGGAGACCCCACCTGGGAACGCTATTTGCAGCGTTTGCTTGCCTGTTCCTATGAATTTGCCGAAATCTGGAACCAGAACCGCGTGTGCGCCACGGTGGATCATATCGTGCGCTACAAATATGCCGGTCTTGGCGCGCTGGAAGTATTGCAGACCAATTGGTGGAGCATGCCGATGGCCGGTGAGCGTTTGCTTGTCTATGTGCCGGTTGACCAGGCACACCACGCGCTTTTGTCCAAAAGGATGGAAACTCATGCTGCCTGAACTGGTGAATCTGTCGCGCTTCGACCCACAGACCCTCAGGTTGTATTTGCTGGCGGCACGTTCGCTGAACCTGACCCGGGCTGCGCAGGATGCGCATATGACGCTGTCGGCGCTGAGCAAGCGGATTTCGGAACTGGAAAAGCAGATCGGTTGCGAACTGTTTATCCGCAGGGCAAGGGGGCTGGAGCTGACGCCCGCGGGTCATGCATTGGTCGAACATGCACAATTGGTTATTGCCGCTGTGACGCGGCTCACTTCAGACATGAGTGCGTATTCAGCCGGTCTGCGTGGCCAGGTGCGAATCTGGGCCAATACGTCATCTGTGATTCAGTTCCTGCCACGGGACCTGGCCGCATTTTCCAGAACGCATCCGGCGATCAGGTTGAGCCTTGACGAAAAGCTAAGTCATGAAATTATTACTGCGCTCACGCAGGAAAGAATTGATATCGGTATTTTTGCTGACAACATTCCCAGCGGCCAGGTAGAAAAATATTTCTACCGTCATGATCAATTAGTGGTGCTGGTACCGCGCGGACATCCGTTAGGAAAACACAAGCGGATTCGTTTTGCGCAGGTGCTGGACAACGACTTTGTCGGTCTGTCGGATGGCAGTTCGCTGCAGGTGCGCATGCAGGATGCCGCTTTGGCTGCCGGCAAAACACTTCGGCTGCGCGTTCAGGTCAGCAGCTTCGACGCAATCTGCCGGATGATTGAAGCAGGGTTGGGGGTCGGTTTGTTGCCGCTGGAAGCGGTCCGGCCGGAAATTATCGGTAAAGGGCTTCACGCGCTGGCGCTGGATGACGACTGGGGTCAACGCACTTTGTATGTCGGCGTACGTAGCGCCGTTGGTCTCAAACCCGATGCGCAGCGATTACTTGATTTTCTGAAGCAGGCCCATCAAGCGGGATGACCGCTGACAAATACACCCGCTCGTGGCAGTGGCGGCAGACGGGCACGTCTGCGCGTGTACTGCCATGATGAATATCTGCACATGAATATTGGTATATGAGTGTCGGCATATAGCCAATTGCATATGGCATATGAGGATGTGCCGAATAATGCACCATCGAATTGCCCATTTGCGCTGCAAAAAGCCCGTTGGGGTGGCCTTCCAGCCTTTCATTTGCGAGGGAAATAGCGGTCAATCTACTTCCGACGGACCTCAAGCCTTGAAAATTTGGAAAGGGTCATCAGCAAATTACCAATTTTCAAACTGGCATATTCCAGTCATGATGGCGAAAACCCATATTGAATAAACAGGTAATGCATGTCGAAACCGCTGGATGGAATCAAAGTACTGGAGCTGGGGCAGCTCATTGCCGGACCCTTTGCCACCAAAATGCTGGCCGAGTTCGGCGCAGAAGTCATCAAGATAGAACCGCCTGGTACCGGTGATCCGCTAAGAAAATGGCGCTTGCTGCACGAAGGAACGTCTGTCTGGTGGGCGTCGCAGTCGCGCAACAAGAAATCGGTCACGCTCAATTTGCATGAACCGGAAGGCCAGGATGTCATACGCCGTCTGGTGGTTGATGCAGATGTGATTGTAGAGAACTTTCGCCCCGGCACGCTGGAAAAGTGGAATCTGGGTTTTGAGGCACTCAAGCAGATTAATCCACGGCTGATCATGCTGCGCGTATCGGGTTACGGACAGACGGGCCCCTATAAAGATCTCCCGGGGTTTGGCGTGGTGGGCGAGGCGATGGGCGGTTTGCGTCATTTGAGCGGCGAGCCCGATCGACCCCCGGTGCGCGTGGGTATTTCAATTGGCGATTCGCTCTCTGCCTTGCATGGCGTGATTGGCGTGCTGCTGGCCTTGCGGCATCGTGATCAGTTCAATGGCGCCGGCCAGATGGTGGATGTCGCCTTGTATGAATCTGTGTTCAATATGATGGAAAGTACCATCGCCGAATATTCGGTATTCGGGCAGGTGCGTCAGCCGGCGGGCAGCAGCCTGCCGGGAATAACGCCAAGCAATGCCTATCGCTGTGCCGACGACAAATATGCTTTGATTGCCGGAAACGGAGACAGCATATTCAAACGGCTGATGTCCCTGATCGGACGTGATGACATTGGCGAGGATCCTGCATTTCAATATAACGATGGGCGTTCAAAGCAGGCCGACTATATAGATGGCGTGATCGGACAATGGACGGCGCAGCATACGCTTGATCAGGTACTTGAGCAACTGCATGCGCACCGCATACCTGGTGGACGCATTTATGATGCAGCCGATATCGCTAAAGATCCGCATTATCATGCGCGGCAAATGCTCATCGAAGGCGAGCTTGAAGATGGCACACCGGTAACCTTGCCTGGAATTTTGCCCAAATTGAGCGAAACACCGGGTGATGTGCGACGACGAGCGCCGGTGCTGGGACAGGACACCGAGCAGGTACTGGATCGGTTGGGCATTGATGCCGCAACCCGTGACGACTGGAAAGCGCGAGGCATTATTTGAGGCGCAAGGCCATGACTGCGGCCAAATAATTATTTTCAGCAGCCCTTCCGGTATAGCCAGGCACGCAATTTATTGACGCGCTACGCGTCAGGAGCAATATATGAAAAAACTATTTATCCAGGAAGTCGCCCCAAGGGACGGGTTCCAGAACGAAGCGCGGTTTATTGAAACAGACGACAAGATTGCTTTTATTGACCAGTTGAGTCAATGCGGCTATGCCAAAGTAGAAGTGACCTCGTTTACGTCTCCCAAAGCCATTCCTGCCCTCAAGGATGCCGAGGCGGTGATGCACCGGATCCGCCGCAATCCAAAGGTCGTCTATACCGTGCTGGTGCCTAATCTGCGGGGTGCGGAAAGGGCCATGTCCTGCGGTGTGGATGAAGTCAATCTGGTCATGTCGGTGAGCGAAACGCACAATCTGTCGAATCTGCGCATGAGCCGCGAGCGCTCATTTGAACAGCTCGCGGCCGTGATAGGCGAAGTCAGAAACACCAGTACCGCTATCAACGTGTCTTTGTCTACGGTTTTTGGCTGTCCGATGCAGGGCGATATTGCACAGGACGACGTGCTGGCCTGGGTGGACCGATTCGCACAGTTGGGTGTGGAGGGTGTAACGCTATGTGATACCACGGGCATGGCCTATCCGACGCAAGCGGGCAACCTGTTTGCTGCTGTCCTGGCGCGCTTCCCGGATTTGCAAGTGACCGCACATTTTCATAATACGCGCGGCATGGCGCTGGCCAATACCGTGACCGCCTTGCAGGCCGGGGTCGTGCGTTTTGACAGCTCTCTGGGAGGGCTTGGCGGTTGCCCCTATGCGCCAGGCGCCTCTGGAAATGTCACGACCGAAGATATGGTTCATATGCTCGAGCTGATGGGCTATGACACCGGCGTGAACCTGGAGGGCATTCTGGCGATCAGTCGCACGCTTGTGCCGCTGATCGGACATGACGTGAACAGTCAGACGCTTGCCGCGGGTACCCGCATGGCTTTGCACCCGATACCGGATTACGTCAGGCAGTTGCAGCAGACGCAGTGAAGGCCAGAGCAGGATCAAAATCAATTGCAATGAGCGGAACAAAGATAGCCTGTTCTGATTCCCGGAACGATAGATGAGTACTCATACAAAACAATGGAGACATACATGAAACGCAAGTTATTAAAACACGCGCTGCTGACACTGGCCGCAAGTACGATTGCTATTACGAACGCAATGGCACAGGAAGCGGCGTACCCACAGCGCCCCATTTCACTGATCGTTTCAGCCGCCCCGGGTGGCACGACCGATCTGGCGGCGCGTATGATTGCCGATCCGCTCAGCAAGGAACTGGGTCAGCCGGTGGTAGTGGAAAACAAACCAGGTGCTTCGGGCGGTATCGCTGCACAGCAGGTATTGCGTGCCAAGCCCGATGGCTACACTTTACTGTTGCAGTATTCGGGTTACCAGGTTATTACGCCAAGTATAGAAAAAGTCAGCTGGGACCCCGTAAACGACTTTACGCCCATCGCAAATGTGTTGTCGGCTCCTCAATTGCTGGTTGTCAAAAAAGACCTTCCAGTCAACAGCCTGAAAGAATTGGTGCAGTACGCCAAAGATAATCCGGGCAAGCTCAATTACGCATCTTCCGGCACCGGTGCGCTTCAGCATGTGGCGACCGAGCAGCTTAACCAGATGGCCGGCATCAAGACAACCCATGTTCCATATAAAGGGACCGGGCCTGCGCTGACTGATTTGCTGGCCGGTGTGGTTGACCTGACCATTACGACGCCGCCACCGCTTTTGCCGCATATCAAATCCGGTGCGCTCAAGGCATTGGTTGTCACAAGCAAGGAGCCACTGCCTTCGCTCCCGAACGTGCCTACCGCCAGTGCTGCAGGCTACCCGGATTTGCTGGTCTCTTCCTGGTTTGCCATGTACGGTCCAAAAGGCGTGCCCAGCGACGTGGTGCAGCGGTTGAATGCGGCGATTGAAAAAATCATGGCAACGCCAGAGTATAAAAAGAAAGCAGAAGGGCTGGGTGCGACCGCTGAGTACATGGGTCCGGAACAGTTGGGTAAATATACCGGCGAGGAGTTTGCCCGGTGGAAAAAAGTGATTGATGCTGCTGGTATCAAGGGTGGCAACTGAGCAATTGACCGGTTTACCTGAGCACCTAGTGAGCGCATTCGGCAGGAAAGAACGTTTACGGTTGCAATGAAATTTTTAGTGGCCGGGGCCTGCACATGCAGCCCCGGCCACTATTGCATATATGATAGCGGCATATTTTTTTACTGATGGGGAGACAGAATTGAAAAAATCCATACTGGCCGTTATGGCGGCATTGGCCTCGGGCAGCGCGTTGGCCGCGTATCCGGAAAAGCCAATTACCATGATCATTCCGTTTCCGCCGGGACAGGCGACCGATACCTTTGCGCGGGCGCTTGCCGATGAATTGGGTAAAGCGGTAGGGCAGCCTGTTATCACGGAAAACAAAGCGGGTGCTGGCAGCAATATTGGCATGCAGCAGGCTGTGAGAGCCAAGCCCGACGGCTACACGATTGTGGTAGGCGGCAGCGCCGCGGCCGTGAACCAGACACTCTACACCAAACCCGGATATAGTCTGCAGGGCGATCTGAAGGCTGTATCAGGCGTATTTTCTGTGCCTCTGATTTTTCTGGCTAATCCCAAGTCCGGGATTCATTCGCTGCAGGATGTAGTCGACAAATCCCGGGCGGAACCCGAGTCGCTGGCCTATGCCAGTGCTGGCATTGGCGGCACCCAGCATTTGTCGGCAGAAATGTTTCAAGCAGGCACGAATATTTCGCTCAGACATATTCCATATAAAGGCAGCGGTCCTGCACAAACTGATTTTATCGGCAATCAGGTACCGCTCATGGTCGATTCGGTGACCGCCGCATTGCCTTATATCAAGGACAAAAAGGCCGTGCCTTTGGGTGTGACGACGGCCACTCGCTTAAAGGCATTGCCCGATGTGCCGACAGTAGGCGAGATGGTCCCCGGCTTTGAGGCCATTGGCTGGGCTGCTGTATTTGTACCTCGCCAAACACCCGCAGACGTGGTTGAAAAATTGAACAGTGAAATCGTCAAGGCGCTCAACAGTCCTAAATTGTCGGCCTTTATTGCTGATCGCGGAGCGATACCGATGCCGCAAACGACGCAACAGGCCAATGACTTTATCAAGGCCGAAGTTGCCAAATGGGGCAAGGCAGTTAAGGATTCTGGCGCGACGGTTGATTAAGGCAAGGCTTGTGAAGTTGAGGCGTGGCTATATAGCCAGGTGCTGTTCAAATCGATTGGCAGCGCTGCCTGTGCAATAATGCGCCGGCTATCAGCTGGTTTTGCGAAAGGTCAGATTAATGCGGTTTGAACCGAGCGACGGGTGCGGATTGTCTTTAAGCGCCATGACGCCGTGGTAACGCAAACGATCGGGGCCTCCCCAGACCACAATATCGCCATGAAACAGCGGAATTTTCTCGGGACGATCGTTGCGTTTGAGACCACCGAACTGAAACATGGCTGGCATTCCCAGTGAAACTGACACAATGGGGGCGGAAAAGTCAGTCTCATCCTTGTCTTGATGCAGGCTGAGCCGGGCGCCCGGCACGTAGCGGTTGATCAGGCAGGAATCAGGCACAAAGCCGGCATAACCACAGTGGTCAGCTGCCTGTCGGGCGAGCGCCAGAAATACGTCCGGCATAGCAGGCCAAGGCTGGCCGGTTTCCGGGTCAAGCGCCGCATAACGATAGCCTTTGCGATCGGCGGTCCAGCCGGCGGCGCCACAGCAGGTGAGGGCTACGGACATGGTGTAGCCGCCTGGTGTGACCATATGGCGAAATGGCGATTGCTGGCGAATCTGACGCAACTGCGTCAACACCCTGTCCACATATTCCAGCGCATATCCACGCAATACCCATGCACCGGGTCCCAATTGCAAGTCTGTGGCATCTGTATCGGGTGCCGGCAAGGCATCAGGTGGGAAAAGTGAAATCGTACTCATAATATTGAAGTCAAATATCGCGC
>JBOIGK010000374.1:0-2494 GCA_050742695.1 Advenella sp.
GCGGCCATGTGGTTTTCATTCAGGTCCCAGGGATCCAGCAGCAGGGATTTTGCCGTTGCGACTGCCTGGAGATCGGATTCAATAGGTTTCATGTAAGGGTGTCTTCTAAGGTTTCTTTACTGTAATGGGAGGCGCTGTACCTGCGACGCCTGCCTTGTTGCGTTCAAACTCAACGGTGCGAACCTGACCGTTATGGCCGGGGAACTGGTCAAACACCGACGCAGCCAGATAAGGCATGACTTCGGGCAGGCCGCGCTCGCGTGAATCTGCCACGGCGCTGGCGCGAAATACCTCATTGCCATTTTGCTGCCTGTCACGAATATACACAGTAAGCGAATAGCGATGGTAAGGTACCGGAACCAACTGATAGCGTGGCGTCATAGCAAAGCCGAAGCTGCTGTAGAACGGGTTGCCATAATAACCATAGGGAAAGCCCATGCCCAGCCCCAGCGTCGGATACAAATCATAATTGCCGGTTTCCCGCTGGACCATTTGCTGGCGCACTTCGGTGCCGGTGGTAAAGCCAACTTCAAAACGGGCACTCTGGCGGCCCATCGCTTCGATCAGGCCGGTGCGGAACATGTTATTGCGAATATAGCCGGTATAGGCAGCCTGCTCCAGATTCTGCTGTTTGCTGTCGACAAAACGGTAGTGCTGTCCTGCAACGGCAGCAGGCCATTGCTGAAACGAGGTAACCTGGGTCGTAAATTCACTGGTTGTCGAGCAGGCGGTTAATCCCGCCAGAAACAATCCAGCCAAAACGAGGTTTCGCATACGGGGCACTTGCTGATGTCGCATGCTTCTTTCTCCTGCCAATCACGCGCCAATATCATAGACAGCCTGCCGCGCCCGACACGCGCCGCAAACTGTACTTCAATTTTGACACAAAACGTCTTTTAAGGTTCCAATTCAGGGCAAGCCCCTATAATTAGGACAAATAGCTACGAATCGCTTTTTTTCAAGTGAACCCTGCCATTTGTACCGCAATTTCACTTTCCGTTCACCAGCACCACAGTGACCACCATGCCTACAGAATTGATCGAAGAAAACAGTCCAACCGTCTATCGCAGCGACTATCAACCCTATCCGTTTACGCTTGATGCGGTGGCGCTCAATTTCGAGCTGGACGAAAACCGCACTGTCGTCACCTCTACCCTGACATTCACCGCCAAAGGCAAGGCGCCGGCCGATCTGGTGCTCAACGCCGAAGACATCAGCCTGGATGCCCTGTATCTGAATGACCAGGCGCTGGGCGCAGACGCCTACGAATTGGACCAGGACCAACTGGTCATTGCGCAACTATCCGGTTCATTTGAACTGCGTGTATGCACCACACTGGATCCGGCAGCCAACTCCCTGTTTATGGGTTTGTATAAATCGGGGAGCGGCTTTTTCACTCAGTGCGAGGCAGAAGGCTTTCGCCGCATTACTTACTTCCCGGATCGCCCGGACGTGATGAGCATTTATACCGTCACGCTTTCGGCCGACAAGGAAAAATATCCCTATCTGCTGTCAAACGGCAATCTGCTGTCGTCCACCGACCTTCCCGATGGCCGCCATCAGGCGGTCTGGCATGACCCTTTTCATAAACCCAGCTATCTTTTCGCACTGGTCGCCGGCGACTTCGATGTCCGTGAAAAAACCGTTAAAACCCATAATGGCCGCGACGTGCTGTTGCAGATATACAGCGACAAGGGCAGCAGGGACAAGACCGAATGGGCACTGGCTTCGCTTGAGCGCTCTCTGGTCTGGGACGAAAAGCGCTTTGGCCTGGAACTGGATCTGGATCGCTTCATGATTGTAGCTGTACGCGACTTCAATATGGGCGCCATGGAAAACAAGGGGTTGAATATTTTCAATTCCGGTTATGTGCTGGCCGATCCTGATACCGCCACCGATGCCAATTTTTCTGCGGTGGAAGCCGTGATCGGTCACGAATATTTCCACAACTGGACCGGCAATCGCGTCACCTGCCGCGACTGGTTTCAGCTTAGCCTCAAGGAAGGCCTGACGGTCTTTCGCGATCAGGAATTTACGGCGGACATGATGGCCGCCGGGCTGGATGACCAGGCCGCTGCCAGTGCCCGCGCGGTCAAGCGGATTGACGACGTGAGCGTATTGCGCGCCGGCCAGTTCCCCGAAGATGCAGGCCCCATGGCGCATCCCATCCGCCCGGACAGCTACGAATCCATCGGCAACTTCTATACCGCCACCGTCTATGAAAAAGGCGCCGAAGTGATCCGCATGCAACATACGCTGCTGGGCGCCGCCGGCTTTCGCGATGGCATGGATGAATACTTTCGCCGCCATGACGGACAGGCCGTCACCTGCGACGATTTCGTCAATGCCATGGAATACGTATATACAAAATCTCATCCGCAACGCGATCTGTCCATTTTCAGGCGCTGGTATTCGCAGGCAGGCACGCCACGAGTGCAGGTGACCATGAGCCACGATGCCGGGCAGCAAACGGTGACCTTGACCCTGTCACAGC
>JBOIGK010000375.1:0-2277 GCA_050742695.1 Advenella sp.
AATATGTACAGCTCAACTGGGCGACCGGTAATGTCGGCGTTGATGCGGGCCATACCCAGCAGGTCATTCAGTGACAGTACAGTCACCAGAGACGTATCCTGGAAAAGAACAATCATTTGCGTGAAAATCACAGGCAACATATTGCGGAAAGCCTGCGGCAGCACGATCAGGCGCATTACCTGAAAATAACGCAGCCCCAGCGCATAACCTGCGCCCACCTGTCCGCGGGCGATTGACTGGATCCCGGCACGCATGATTTCGCAGAAATAGGCTGCTTCAAATAGCGCGAACGTAATCAATGCGCAGGTAAAGCCGTTGAGCGGCCGCGATACCATTCTTGCGGACTCGTTACCGTCTACATAGGTTGCCCACATGAAGTCGATCCAACCCAGGATATACGGCACCAGGAAGAAGAACCAGAACAGGATCAGAATCAGCGGCAGCGAACGCATGACGTTGACGTAGGAGCCGGCGAACCAGCGGAATATCTTGATGGACGACAGGCGCATCATTGCCAGTATAGTGCCCCAGATCAGCGCCAGGACCGTGGAATAAAGCGTCAGCTTCAGCGTAAAGACCAGGCCCTCCTTTAACAGAGCAGGCGCGGCCTGCTGGATAACGCCCCAGTCAAAGGCGGCAATGCTGACCGATGAAGCAGAAAGAAGTAAATCTTGAAAATTCATCATGTGCTCCTACCCTTTGCCTGAAATAAAGCCAGGAACACTGAAGAAACGTTCAACGGCCGACATGATTACCAGAATCAATAAGTTGATGATGACATACAAAGCGGTTGCCGCCAGGTATGAAGGGAACGTCTGGAATGTGGATTCCTGCATGGACGCGGCAGCGCCGGTAATCTCCAGTAAGCCGATGGTATAGGCAACTGAAGAGTTTTTCAGCAGGTTCAGCATTTCAGAGGTGAGTGGCGGAGTAATGATGCGCATTGCCATAGGCAGCAGCACATACTTGTACATCTGATAGCGCTTCAGGCCAAGCGCTGTCGCCGCCATGGACTGTCCGCGTGGCAAAGAGCGAATGCCCGATGACAATTGAATGGCTATCCGTGATGAGGTAAACAGACCCAGACACAAGACCGCCGGCCAGAAGACCGAATACGGATACTGCATGCCAATGATTGCCTTGCCCATCGATTCCGGCAGGACCTGAGGGACCACGTAGTACCACAGGAACAATTGCACCAGCAGGGGGATATTCCTGAACAGCTCGACATAACCCGAGCAGATCCTGGATATCAGCCGGTTCTGGCTGGTCAGCCCGATACCCACCGCGATGCCCATGACAAATGCGAGCACCCACGCGATGGCAGACAACTGCAGTGTCCATCCGACAGCAGAGATGAATGCCTCCAGATAGCTATTGCCGCTGGGAGACATCTGGCAAAACAGGGACGCGTTATCGATATTGGCCGGGTCACAAAATAATGTGGAGATTGACATAATTTGAAACGCTATTTATAGAAAACAAAAAACGGCACAAAACCCGCTTCCGCTGTGTTTTGTGCCGTCGGACAGAGGCCGGCTTATTGATATGTGGCCGGGTCTGGAGAATCTGTAGGGTTGGCAAGTGCTTTTTTCAGCGCTTCTGACATAGGCAGATTCATATTGATGTTTTTCGGAGGAATGGGGCTTTCAAACCATTTTTTGTAGAGCTTTTCGATCTCGCCGCTTTTGATCATGGCGATCACTGCGTCGTCCACAGCTTTTTTGAACTCGGGATCATCTTTGGGTTCGATCATCGCGTAAGGCTCAATCGTGAGTGCTTTGTCGCTGACGACCCATTTGTCAGGATCTTCTGAGTTGGCAACCAGGCTGGCCAGCAGCACATCATCCATGAAGAATGCTTTAGCGCGACCGGCCTGAACTGTCAGGAAGGCGCCCGCATGATCTTTCGAAGGAATAATGTTCATGCCCAGGTTTTCCTTGGCATTGGTAGCGGCAAGCCATTTGATGTTGCTGGTGCCGGCAGTGGAAGTCACAGTCTGGCCTTTGAAGCCAGCGACATCCTTGATATTGTCGGCCTTGGCCGAGACAAAGCGGGTAGCGGTCACAAATGTGGTCGGCGCAAAACTGACCTGTTTCTGGCGTTCAGCATTATTGGTTGCCGAGCCGCAAGCCAGGTCGATCGTACCGTTCATGATCAGGGGAATCCGGCTGGCCGAGGTCACAGGAACCTGTTTAACAGTGAGTTCTGTGCCCAGCTGTTTTTCCAGTGCTTTGACGATGCCGTCGCAAATTTCCTTGGAGTATCCAACTGGCT
>JBOIGK010000376.1:0-4344 GCA_050742695.1 Advenella sp.
ACGCCAGTCTGGTCAGTCCAGTCCGGTCATAGAAGTGGGGCCGCTGCAATTTGATACGGTCGGCCGCGAGGTGCGTGTCCATGGTGAGCGATTGAACCTGTCGGTGCGAGAATTATCGGTGCTTGAAATGCTGATGGCCCGCCCCGGTAGAGTGGTAACGAAGCGACAGATCGTCAATTCGCTTTCGGCCTGGGATGCCGATTTCAGCGAAAATGCGGTTGAAGTCTATGTGTACCGTCTGCGCAAGCGGCTGGAAGGCACCGGCACTTCAATCCAGACCGTACGTGGATTTGGTTATCTTCTGGAAATTGACGACGCGGCGGCCACTACGGCCTGAGAAAACATTGAACCTGCCCGGGCGATGCTCTAGAATCTGCGGCAGGACTTCTTTTTCTCTTATTCCATGACCAATCCCAAACGTGGTAGTGCCCGGCGCAGCGGTGCTTTTCTTCAGAAAGGTTCGCTGTTTCGTCACTTGATCATCCGCCTGATCCCGGCACTGCTGGTTCTCATTATTCTGGATTTCAGCGCAACATTGTTGATTATGCAGGATGCGCTTGACTGGGTGGTCAAGGATATTTTCATTGTCATTATCATTGGGCAGTTGCTGCTGGTGGCGCTGTTTGCCTGGCTGGTTTTCTATGGGGTGCGCTCAGGGCTGCGTTCGGTAAATATGCTGGCCGGGGAAATTTCCCAGCGTTCCGAAGAGGATCTACAGCCCATTGAATTGCATAACGTGCCCACCGAGCTGCTGCCTTTGCTGGATCGCCTGAACGATTTGTTGCGCAAGCTGGATGAGTCGCTGGTGGCCCAGCGTCGCTTTATCGGCCACGCGGCGCATCAGTTTCGTACGCCTTTGGCCGGCTTGCGTCTCGAATCTGAGCTGATGCTGGCGCGCACACTGCCCGACGATGTCAGAGAGCGTGCCGAGCGAATCAAAACCATCAGCAACCGTCTTATCCACCTTGGGCAGCAGTTGCTGGTGCTGGCCAGGGCCGATCCGGGCATTCGTCCCCAGGATGTTTTTACAAAAATCAATTTATGCGAATGGGTGCAGAACGCTGGTCTGGAATGGGTGCCCAAGACGCGGCAGCATGGGGTTGACCTTGTTCTGGATGCCCCAGACACCGCAGTGTGGATAGACGGGGATGTATTGCTGCTGGAAGAGTTGCTGGGCAATCTGATCGACAATGCGCTCAAGTACGCCCAGGGGGCAAGTAATATTACGCTGACTGTGGGGTCCAACCCACCATCGCTCACTGTGCGTGACGATGGCTGCGGCATTGATCCGGCGGATGCCGCGCAGATTTTCGATGCTTTTTACCGGTCGCCCAAGGCCGGTGCTACAGGAACCGGGCTGGGCCTGACGATCGTACGCGAAATTACCCGTGCCCACGGTGCCTGGTGGAGTCTGCTGAGCCGCCCGCAAATCCAGGGTACGCAGATAACCGTGATTTTTCCCGGACCACGTATCGGCACCCGGCTTACCCGTTCAAAGGTTGATAAATAATGCATCAGGATTCAAAGAAATCTCCTGGCGCCGGCATGCTGCTTGGCGCTCTGGGGGTGGTCTATGGCGATATCGGTACCAGTCCGCTATATACCATTCAAGCCAGCTTGAACGGTGCCGGCGTTGGCGTGGGTCAGGATGCGGTACTGGGTATCCTGTCCATCCTGTTTTGGCTGGTCATGATCGTGGTCTCGGTTAAATATGTCATTCTTGTGCTGCGTGCAGACAATAAAGGCGAGGGCGGCGTGCTGGCGCTTATGGAGCTGGCGATCCGCAACATCAAACCCAGGTATCGGCCTATCCTGTTGGTGCTCGGCATATTTGGCGCCTGCCTGTTTTATGGTGACAGTGTTATCACTCCGGCCATTTCGGTGCTGTCCGCGTTGGAGGGCATCAGTGTCGTTTCGGACCGGTTCGATCACTGGATTCTGCCACTGTCGGTCATCATCATGATCGGCTTGTTCATGATCCAGTCTCACGGTACAGGGTTGGTCGGCCGTCTGTTCGGGCCGATTATGTTTGTCTGGTTTCTTACGCTGGGATTGCTGGGTATCTGGAATATCATCGACAATCCGGTGGTTTTGCTGGCGCTTGAGCCGATATATGCCTTGCGCTTTATCATGAATGACCCGCTACACAGTTTTCTGCTGCTTGGGTATGTTGTACTTGCACTGACCGGTGCTGAAGCGCTCTATGCAGATATGGGCCATTTCGGGCGGCCGGCCATCAGTCGGGCCTGGTTCTGGTTCGTGTTGCCTGCCTTGCTGCTTTGGTACTTCGGACAGGGTGCCATGGTTATTCAGAACACCGCTGCTGCGAAGAATCCGTTTTTCATGTCCGTGCCGGTCTGGGGACAAATCCCCATGGTCAGTCTGGCGACCATGGCAACCATTATTGCCTCTCAGGCCGTCATTTCGGGCGCGTTTTCGGTCACGCGACAGGCGGTGCAGATCGGCCTGTGGCCGCGCATGGAAATTCTGCATACCTCCAGTGAAGCAGAAGGGCAGATTTACATGCCGCGCGTCAATGGGCTGCTCTGTGTTGCGGTGATTGTTCTTGTGCTGGTATTTCAGAGCTCCGAAAAACTTGCCCATGCATACGGTTTTGCCGTCACAGGGACGATGCTCACCACTTCAATTCTGGCCTTCAGCGTGATGCCGGGGATGTACAAGGGGTTTCGTCGCACCTTTATTTACGTGCTGCTTTGCATTTTTCTGATTATTGACGTGCTGCTGTTTTCGGCCAATGCCATCAAGATCGAAGAGGGCGGCTGGCTGCCATTGCTCATTGCATTGGGCCTGTTTACCCTGATGATGACCTGGCGCAAGGGACGCGAAAGGCTCGACAGAATTGATATTGACGAGGCGCAGCAGCTCAAGCCGTTTCTGAACATGTTGTTGCACGATACCGTGCCCCGCGTTCCGGGCACTGCGGTGTTCATGCATTCGAATCCGCAGCGGGTGCCGTCAGCCCTGTTGCATAACCTGAAGCATAACAAGGTGTTGCATGAGCAATTGGTCTTTTTGTCAGTGAAAAGCGCCGATGTGCCTTTTATTTCGCAGGCGGACAGGTTCGTGATTTCTGAGGTCGACGCTAATGCCTGGCAGGTCACGGCGACCTACGGGTTCAAGCAGGAGCCCAATGTACCTGAAGTGCTCGAGCAGGTTCATGCGGCTCATCCGCAGATTGATTTGTCGCCGATGGTAGTGTCCTATTTCATGTCGCGCCAGACCATCATGGTGTCAAACCGTGCGCCATTAATCAAGCGCTATCGCCGCAGGCTGTTTGCCTTCATGTCCCGCAACGCAGCGCGCAGCACGCGCTTTTACAAGATTCCCCCCAATCGCGTGATCGAAATGGGAATACAGGTCGAACTGTAGTCTGGCTTATTCTGTCGCGGCATACCCCGCTTGCGGTAATACCGACAGGCAAACGCCGCAAGGCTGCACTGCTGCGAGGTAGTAGCTGTCTAGCAGGGCAGCAACGACGTAGCATGGCATCAACGGGGTCGCACGGCAACGAGGGACAGTGCATGCCGCTCAAACCTGCACGGCGGTACCTTTTCGGTGTTTATATAACGCTTATGTGGGCAATGGGCTGGCTGTTCCGAGCATTCGCGCAGACAAAACAAAACCGCCGGTTATGCCGGCGGTTTGTTTATAACGGGCGCAGTAATTTATTTACGACCGGCCGTAGTTTCAATGCGCATGCGCAGCGCATTCAGCTTGATGAATCCACCCGCATCTGCCTGATTGTATGCGCCACCGTCATCGTCAAAAGTGGCAATGGTTTTGTCAAACAGGGTGTCTTTCGAATCACGGGCGACTGTGTAGACATTGCCTTTGTACAGTTTCAGGCGTACCCAACCATTGACGAACTGTTGTGAGTGATCAATCAGCACTTGCAACGCCTTGCGTTCAGGAGACCACCAGTATCCGTTATATACCAAAGCTGCATAGCGAGGCATCAGGTCGTCTTTCAGATGGGCGACTTCGCGGTCAAGGGTAATGGACTCGATGGCGCGATGTCCGCGCAGCATGATGGTGCCGCCCGGTGTTTCGTAGCATCCGCGTGATTTCATGCCGACATAGCGGTTTTCGACCAGGTCAAGACGGCCGATGCCATGCTTTCCACCCAGTTCGTTCAGTTTGGTCAGCACCTGGGCTGGCGTGAGTTTTTCGCCGTTGATGCCGACGATATCGCCGCGCTCGTATTCCAGATCCACATATTCCGGGGTATCGGGAGCTTGTTCGGGAGAGACCGTCCAGCGCCACATGGTTTCTTCGGCTTCAGCCTTGGGATCTTCCAGATGGCGGCCTTCGAAGCTGATATGC
>JBOIGK010000377.1:0-3272 GCA_050742695.1 Advenella sp.
TATCGGATTCATGCAAACACGCAAGGGTGGTGTGGGCGGCAAGGTGTTCCTGGGTATTTTACTGGGCGTAGCATTCTATATGATCAACCAGCTTGCGCTGAATGTAGGCATGTTGAAAAATCTGCCACCATGGTTTACCGCGCTCATGCCCAATACGATAGCGATGCTGATCGCCATGCTTGCCCTGTACTTTATGGAAGCCCGGCGGACCCCGCGTATGCAGCGTGCACCACTTTCAGGGAAGGCTGTAACGTAATGAATATCTGGGCTGTAGGAGATTTACAGGGGTGTTGTGGTGCGCTGGACGAACTGCTCGACCATCCTTTGATTCAAAACGATCCCGATTGCCGGTTCTGGTTTGCCGGCGATCTGATTAACCGCGGGCCGCAGTCGTTGCGTACGCTAAAGCGCATTATCAAGCTGGGCGATCGCGCCGTCAGCATTCTGGGCAACCATGATTTGCATATGCTTGCCGTCCATGCCGGCATACGCAACGAGAACAAATCAGACACATTCGACGCGATTCTCAAGGACAAGCATGTCAATGAGTTGATTGACTGGTTGCGCCATCGTCCGCTAGCCCATTACGAGGCAGGACACCTGATGGTTCATGCCGGCGTCATGGCCAAATGGGATCTGGACAAGACCCTGGCGCTGGCCGAGGAGGCGCATCAGGCGCTGATCAGCGACAAATGGAAAAAGAACCTGCAGAAAATGTACGGAAATGAACCGGTCCAGTGGAAGGACAGGCTATCAGGCGCAAAACGGCTGCGAGTGATTATCAACGCCTTTACCCGCATGCGACTGTGCACAATGCAGGGCGACATGGATTTTGCATCCAAGGATGCGCCCAATGGCCATCCGGGGCTGGTGCCCTGGTTTGACGTGCCCGACCGGAAAACGGCCGATATCCCCATTATCTTCGGACACTGGTCAACACTGGGTCTGCTGATTCGCAAGAATCTGCTGGCCCTGGACACCGGCTGCGTGTGGGGCGGAAAACTGACCGCACTGCGCCTGAGCGATCGCAAACTCATCCAGATAGACTGCAAACAGCACGGCAAGCAATAAGGGCCACGTACACGCAAGCGCAGCAATCTTGCCGAAACCGGCAGGAACCGCCGCCCTGCCAGAACATACGTGTTCAGCCCTCAACCACCCTGGCCCGAATGGCATCACGCACTCGTGCTGCCAATTGGGCGCGACTCAATTCCGATGGCTGACCATTTTGCGTGATCGCCGGCAGGCAATAGACCTCAACGCAGACATGGCTTGCACTGAGCAGAACCCAGATATTGCCAATCAGGGTCTGGTCGCCGATAAAAGCCATTTTCCCGCTGCGCTTACCTTCATACCAGAATACCAATGCGACCGGTTGAATCGCCACATGGGCACGCATGGCGGGTTCGAACAGACTGGCACTAAATGGCTTGTCGTCCAGGCCATCGGAGGTCGTGCCTTCGGGAAACAATCCGACGCAGATATTGCGCTCGAACAGCCGCTTCATACTCTCACTGACCCGGCCAATAGCCTGACGCTGTCCTCTTTCGATAAACACCGTGCCTACCCTGGCCACCAGCCAGCCGATCACCGGCCATCTGCGGATTTCCTGCTTGGCGATGAAAGACGTGGCCCGCCAGCTGTTCAGAATAAAAATATCAATCCACGACACATGATTGGCAACCCACAAGACCGGGCCGCTCATGATCGGCGTGCCGTGGCGCACCACTTTGACGCCGCAAACCAGCATCAGGCAGCATGACCATGCTTTGGTCACGGCATCCTGCACCGGCCGATTCATGAATGGCAACGCGATAGCGGCCGTTAGCAGTCCCGAGAGTAACAGCAGAATCAGAAAGATCGCTCTGACAAAAAAACGTAAATACGCGATCACACAGACTCCCACACGCTGCGACCACTGACCAGCGTCATGACAACTTTTCCGGGCAATTCATAACCGACAAAGGGCGTGTGTGCACTTTGACTAAGCAGCGTGTCGCGCCCAACTGTCCAGGCAGCGTCGGCATCCGCAATGGCGATATCGGCCGGCGCGCCCACAGAGAGCGTACCGCAGCCCGGCAACGACGGTGCGCCCGCCTTCAGAATGGCGGCAGGCCCGGTGGTAATCAGTCCCAGCGCCTGTACCAGCGACAGTTTTTCTTCCTGCGCCCATTTGACCACCAGTGAGAACAGCAACTCCACGCCCGTGGCGCCTGGCTCGGCCTCGGCAAAGGGCATCAGCTTGCCATCGTCGTCCACCGGCGTATGATCCGAGCAGACAGCATCAATCGTTCCGTCGGCAAGCCCGGCACGAATCGCGTCACGATCCCGCTGGCCGCGCAAGGGCGGATCCAGCCGATAATTGCTGTCGAAAAAGCCGATGTCCAGGTCTGTCAGGTGCAGATGATTGAGCGACACATCGCAGGTGACGGGCAAGCCCTGCGCCTTGGCCTGGCGCACCAGTGCAATCCCGGCTGCGCTGGACAGGCGACATATATGCAAGCGCGTGCCCGTGACTTTTTGTAATTCGAACAGGGTATGCAGCGCAATCGTTTCTGCCTGCTCCGGCACACCCACCAGCCCCAGGCGCGAGGCAAAGGGTCCGCTGGCCGCCACGCCCTTGGACAGGGAGGCTTCCAGCGGCGTGAGCCACAAGGTGTAGCCATAGGTTTTCGCGTACTGCATGCTGCGCAGCAGGACGCCGGTATCAATCAGCGGCAGTGAGGCCTGGGAAAAGGCAATGCAACCGGCTTCGGTCAGCTCGGCCATTTCGGTAATGATTTTGCCTTCAAGGCGATTGGTCATTGCACCCAAGGGGTACAGATTGGCCTGATGCAACTGGCGTGCGCGGTGCTTAAGCATTTCGACCAGGCCAGGTTCATCCAGTGCCGGCTCGGTATCTGGCGGCAACACCAGGCTGGTGACCCCACCAGCCAGTGCAGCCTGCATTTCCGACTCCAGCGTTGCCCGATGTTCAAAGCCGGGTTCGCGCAGACGGACAGCAAGGTCGATCAGGCCTGGAATGACCAGTTTGCCGGAGGCGTCAATGGTGCGCGCCGATTCAAATCCGTCCGGCTCCTGGCCCATGCCAACAATGCGTCCGGCTGCGATATAAAGATTACCGGTCTGGTCCGTACCAGAAGCCGGGTCAAGCAGCCGGCCACCTTTAATTACTATTTTCACTGAGAAGCTCCAGCTACGATGCTCATGACTGCCATTCTTACAGCAATCCCGAACGTTACCTGATTGAGAATAACCGCCTGTGGTCCGTC
>JBOIGK010000378.1:0-1977 GCA_050742695.1 Advenella sp.
GAATATAGTGGGAAAGTCATTACGTTAACCGATAGCTTTGAAGATAAACCCTACAATTCGCCCAACGATATCATATGTAAAACAGACGGCTCAGTCTGGTTTACAGATCCTCCGTTCCAGCTGGGAAACGATTATGAGGGGCGGATTTCGAAACAGGAACTGCCAGACGCGGTATACCGCATTGATGCGCAAACCCATAAGGTGCATAGAGTAATTAATGATCTGGCTGGACCGAATGGTCTGTGTTTTTCTCCTGATGAGAAAAAATTGTACGTTGTAGAAGGTCGCGCAAAGCCCAGTCGCATTTTATGGGTGTATACGGTGGGACCCGATAACGAGTTAAGTGAAAAGACCAAATTCCTTGAAGTAGACGGCGCCGGTGCGCTTGATGGAATTAAATGTGACCAGGACGGGAATATCTGGGCAGGCTGGGGTAGCAGCGGGGCCCCAGGTGCCGATTCAGCATCGCTGGATGGGGTTATGATTTTCAATCCTCAAGGGCGGGCCATAGGACATATACATTTGCCAGAGCGTTGCGCAAATCTTTGCTTTGGTGGTGAGCAAAATAATCGACTTTTCATGGCGAGCAGCCATTCTATCTATTCGGTATTCGTCAATACGCGAGGGGCAGTTGCATTCGATTAATCATCCGTTAATGGGTTGATCACGAACACTCTCTGTCTCACAGGAACTTGGTTGGTTTTCTGCTGGCTGCGCTGGTTGATAAACTGGCCATCGCTCCTGGTTTTACCATTAACTGTCCAGAAAAAAATAGCCGGAATAATTCCGAAACGAGAAGCGATGGTCATTGGTGATCGCTGGAAGCTCAATTTTTTCCTTCATGCTCCGAAGTGTCATGAATACATCACAATGGGATTTACCGCTGCCGGGAGAAAAATTCGCTGAACCAGAGCCGCTATCGTAACCGACGCCTTGCCATGAGAATTTGACTAATTAACAATTAGCGGATGTGTCATTGCGCACTATTGAAATCTGACTGTTGTTCAGTGGGGTGCTCGACTGTGAGAAATTTTAGTTGAAGCAAGGTATCTTTGGTGAGTTCAACAATCGCGTCGATGCCAGGGTTATGCGTTGCTGTCATATATGAAATATAAAAGCCTGCAGGTTCGATGGGAGGCGAACAAGGCAAGGTGCGAACCGATCCGGAGGCTAGCATCTCGTGCAATAGCGGCAGCGGTAATATGGCGATTGCATGGCCAGCTGCAACCAATCTGGCAATTAACGCTAGCGAATTACTCGTATTGAGTGATTTTGCTTTCACTCCACCTGAATGCAACCACCCATCTACAACAGCATATAAGGTGGATGGCGCCGAATGTGTGGCGATACTCAGGCCGTGAGCATCATTTGGCTTGAATGGCAAAGGTAGAAGAGGGGCCGAAGAGGACGCGACCCAGGCGAAGGGCATCCATCCAATAAAGCTATCTGTGGCTTCGGAACCGGTGGAGGGGTTGGTCAGGATCGCTATGTCCAGCTCCTTGGCATTGAGCTTTTGGTTCAGTATTGATCCCACATCGACGGTAATTTCAAGATCAAGCGATGGAAAGTGCTCTTTGATCTTTGCGATCACAGCGGTAAGTCCCACAGTTGCAGAACATTCATCCGCCCCAAGACGCAGTTTTCCTGAAGGGCTTCGGTCCTTGCGGAAGTGTTCAAGCTGGCGGCTGCTATTGAGTGCCTGATCTGCATGGCGCAATGCTGCAGTACCAATTTCCGTCAGTGTGACACGTTGACGAGTCCGCTCGAATAGTTTGGAATCCAGCGTATCCTCCAACTCCTTTATGCGAGCGGATACGGCCGGTTGCGAAAGATGCAAATGCCGCGCTGCCGCATGAATACTGCCCAAATGAGCAGCCCAGTAAAAGGCTTCCATCTGACTTAGGGTAATCCTCATGATAAGAAATATCTCTCAAGTAAGGGGGATTTTTGATTATTGTGAGCGCAAGACTGCGTGAT
>JBOIGK010000379.1:0-3705 GCA_050742695.1 Advenella sp.
ATTGCGAAATGCCCAGCAAAGCAGCGGTCTTGCTGGCCGTCCCGGACACCATGACCGAGCGGAAAATTTCGATGTCCCGGGCGTTCATACGCAGCTCCTGGAAGGAAAATGATCGCTGCCGGCAGTATACACACAGACGTGATCGGCCAGCTAAAATAGGCAAGGCCGGCCGCCCCATTACGAATTGCCAATGGTCAGGCTAGTCCACCTGTCCCAGGAACTGGGTAATGCGCGAATTGCCCAGATCGCTGAAAAAGCGTTTGGCCGGACTGTTTTCCAGAATGGAACCCTGCTCCATGAAGATTATACGGTTTGCGACACTTTTGGCAAACCGGACCTCGTGGGTGACAACGATCATGGTCATACCATCACGCGCCAGGGCCCGCATGACCTCCAGCACGTCGTCACGCAATTCGGGATCAAGCGCAGAAGTCGGTTCATCAAACAAGATCACTTCGGGATCCATCGCCAGCCCTCTGGCAATGGCAACCCGCTGCTTTTGCCCGCCCGACAAATGGGCCGGATAGTCATTTGCCTTTTGCGCCAGACCTACGCGCTCAAGCAGTTGCATGCCTTTTTCTGTTGCCGGCGCTTTGGCCATACCCTGAACACTGATCAGGCCCTCTATGACATTTGCAATTGCCGTCATGTGGGGGAACAGATTGAAAGACTGAAAGACCATGGCCGATTTTCTGCGTATCTGCTGGATTTGCTGCTTTTGCCTGCCGGTATAGTGCTGTTTGGGCTCCACCGTTACGCGCATCCCGGCGATCTGGACCATGCCGCTGTCCGGCTGCTCCAGAAAGTTCAGGGAACGCAACAGCGTGGTTTTTCCGGAACCCGAGGGCCCCATGATAACGACCACTTCTCCCTTATCAACGTCCAGATCGACGCTATGCAAAACGCGTGTCCCCCCGTAGCTTTTGCAAATGGCGCGTGCCCGCACTGCGTTTGTAAGTTCAGATGTCATCGAATATGCCTCGCACACCGTTGCTCCAGATAAGTCTGAAGGATTGTCAATATTTGATTGATGATCCAGTAAATGGCGCCTACCATTAGAAACATCTCCATGTAGCGGAACGTGGCCGCGCCTACCTGGTCAGCCACCCTGGTCAACTCCACCACGGTAACCGTAGAGGCAAGCGAAGTATCCTTCACCAGTGCGATCAGGCGACTGCCTACAGTTGGAATGGCAATGACCAGGCCCTGCGGCAGGATAATCCGCTGCATCAGCTTGCGATAACTCAACCCCATGGACAACCCGGCCTCCCACTGCCCCTTGTCCACGGCATTGATACCAGAGCGAAAGTTTTCACTCAGATAGGAAGCGGAAAACAGCGTCAGAGCAATAATGGCTGAAGGCACAGGTTCCAGAACAATACCTATGCGCGGCAGACCAAAATAGATGAGCAGCAGTTGCACCAATAACGGCGTGCCACGAAAAATGGACACATAAACGAATGCCGCATAGCGCAGTACCCTGAATGACGAGATCCGTGCCAGCGCAATAAACAGACCGAGTATACAGCCCAGGATGAAAGAGCTGGCCGATAGCAACAAGGTCAAAAGCAGTGCGTTTTGCAGGAGCGGCAAGGCTCGCATGAACAGCTCTAGCATGGTTATTTCTCCTTTGCTGCGATTTCTTCTTTGGCCGCCGCTATTGAGCCCAGCATGTTGTAGTCCTTGCCGACAAACTCACTGCTTATGCGTTCGACGGTGCCGTCCTTGAGCATGCTGTCCAATGCGCTGTTGACGGCTTCACGCAAGGCATCCTGTCCTTTTGGCAGCGCCGCAGCCGCCAGTTGGTATGTCAGGGGCTGCCCAACCTCCTTGACCGGAATTCCTTTGGCATGTGCGTACTTCATACCGCCGAAATGCGAAATGATGACCGCATCAATCCTGCCATTGGCGATATCATTAAATATGAGCGAGCCGTTATCGTAGCCTCTTATATCCGAATCGGTCAGATGCTCACGCGCCCAGCTTTCGTTGGATGATCCGGTCGAAACCCCGACCTTTTTACCGGCAAGGGTTGCTTTGTCTGTAATATCAGTATTGTCGTTACGAACGAAAATGCGAAACACTTCGACCCCATAAGGGATGGAAAAATCAACCTGTTTGCGACGCATCTCGGTGGGCGTCATATCGTTCATGACCAGATCGTATTTATCTGTTTTCAACCCTTCTACAAAGTTCTTGTAGGTATCGCCAACAAATTTTATTTTCGGCGTTCCCATGCGTTGCGCCATTTCTTTGGCAATGGCAACATCGTACCCGGTCAGTTGATTCTTTTCGTCGAGCATGCTCCAGGGTGGGCTGGCCTGGGTATTGGCAATGCGTATGACGCCAGTGCTTTTGATTCTTTCCAGCAGATCCGTTTGCTCTGCATGTACGGACGCAGTAACGCTCGCTCCCCCTATGGTCAAGACCAGCATAGCTGCCAGTTGCCGTGATCCACGTATCCATGTCGTTGTTTTCATATCATGTCTCCACATTGATTTGATGTTGCGTTCGATCGGCATCCGGTGCCGCAGTTGCTGGCATATACCGGATGTGACCTTCTTCGTTTTCAGCATTGACCTATTGACGCCTGCCGCCCTCGCATTTTTTATGCGCAAGCCTGGGCATAGGCGCTTAGGGCCTTTTTTAAATCCTGAATAATCAGCTCGGGATCCTCCAATCCTGCCGATAATCTGATGATGGCCTGACCCGTTCTCGGAAATACCCTGTCGCGCTGCATTTGCGCCGGATAGAATGCGATCAGACTGTGTACGCCGCCCCAGCTGGCGCCAAGTACAAGATGCTCCAGCGCAGCGAAAAATGCACGATACGCCTGTTCATTCTCCTGGTTGAGGGTAAACGAAAACAGGCAGCCGCCCGGCCCGAAATCACGCTTCCATACGTCGTGCCCCTTGTCACCGGGCAGGCAGGGAAACAGTATGTCCCTGACTTCGGGCTGTTGCTGCAGCCACGTGGCGATGGTCATGGCATTCTCACCCTGCCGGCGGTATCTGATTTCGAAGGTTTCCAGCCCGCGCAACACCAGAAAACAATCGTCGGGACTGGTCTGCAGCCCCATAATGCTCTGCGTCTCACGTAACTGTGCAAATTGCTGGGTATCATTGGTACTGACGGCGCCAAGCAGCAAGTCGGAATGGCCGCCGAAAAATTTGGTTGCGGCCTCGACACACAAATCAATGCCGTGCTCCAGCGGGCGAAAGCCTAGTGGCGAGGCCCAGGTATTGTCCATCATGGTCATCACACCGTGTTTTTTGGCTGCAGCCACAATTGCCGGGATATCGGGCATTTCCATGGTGACCGTTCCGGGCGCCTCGGCGCAGATCATCTTCGTATTGGGCCTGATAAAGCGCGCTATATCATGTGCAATATCCGGTGGATAATATTCAACCTCGACCCCCAGGCGGGCCAACCATTTTTCTGCATAAGTCTTCAAGGCACCATAGCTTGCCGCCGAAATAAGCAGATGATCTCCACCCTGCACGAATGCCATCACGGCAAGACATAATGCAGCCTGTCCGGATGGCGTCACCGCGCAGTGGCGGCCACCTTCAAGGCGAGCGATATCCTGTTCCAGCAAACGGGCGGTTGGCGTGCCCGTGATGCCATAGCTAAAGCCGTCAGGTTGCCGCGCCTTTCTGTGTATGAAGGATTCAACATCGTCAAAAACAACAGTGGAGGCGCGCC
>JBOIGK010000380.1:0-10289 GCA_050742695.1 Advenella sp.
CTTTATTAATGCAGATGTTGCGCCTTCCGCCTTGTACCATGAATGACTACAATTGAACAGGTTCCAGATGATGTTTTTTTGGAAATCGACAACCGGCATATCGGAGGTACGACCCATGGCAGTCGCAAATCATGACAAAAACATTCTTATTGTAGGGGCATCACGCGGCCTTGGTTTTGCGATGGCAGGAGAGTTTATCCGCCACGGCTGGCGCGTTACTGGCACGGTTCGGGAAGAGGGCGGCAACAAGCAATTTCATAAGCTGGTCCAAGAACATCCGGGCCGGGTTCGCGTCGAAGTTCTGGACATCTGTAAACCTGAACAAATCGGTGCGTTGCACGATAGATTGTCAGAATCAATCTTTGATATCCTATTTGTGAATGCCGGCACGACCAACCGTGATCCGACCCAAACGATAGGAGAGGTCTCCACTGAAGAGTTCATGCACGTTATGCTGACGAATGCGCTATCTCCCATGAGAGTCATCGAATCCCTGGAAAAGTATGTTGCGGCAAACGGCCTTATTGGCGTTATGTCATCAGGACAAGGGAGTATTACAAATAACACAGGGGGACAGCGCGAGTTATATCGTGGAACGAAAGCGGCGCTAAATATGTTTATGCGTAGCTTTGCTGCGCGGCAAGCCGGCAGTGGGCGTGCGATGGTAGTGATGGCCCCGGGTTGGATAAAAACCGACCTCGGTGGCGCGGATGCGCCGCTGACTGTGGAAGAAACCATCCCCAGCTTGGTCAATGTGTTGTTGAAAAAGCAGGACCGACCAGGACTTGAGTATCTTGATTATCTTGGCCGCACGGTTCCCTGGTAACAGAGGCTCGGGTGATCATCGACGCTTGTTTACAAGGTAATATTTTTGAATGTTGCTTCAAAAACATTCGCACTAATTGTGAAACAGAATCCACATATTCGCATTAATTATGGAAATTCTGAGTTTGTCATGGCAAAGGCGACGACTGCCTCGTGCTGGAAAACAAGGTCTTACTTGTCCGGAGCGTTGAGCGCCAAGGTTACTACGCCCGCGTACAGTACCGCTCCAGTTGGCTGGCCGGTAGGCGAGCCGCCGGCTGGTTCAAGACTGACCGCAAGCGTGATGCCCTCAAGCGTCGATAGTTGCTCCAGGCCGATACGAGTGCTCTCGCCGGGGTTCAGAAGTCCCAGGGAGACCGGCTTTTTGTCTGCCCCGATGCGCCATAACTGCAGACTGTGCTGGGCATCGGTTGTTGTCATGTTCAGTGGGGTGAACACCAATGTTCGCTGGCGTGCATCGTAGCCCGCAATCAGCCGCGCGGCAGAATCCGGTGTTGTTGGAGACAGTACGGCAATGGGCCGGATGGTGGCGGGAACGTCCCTGTGATCTGTCGCATCCGGCCAGAATAGGGCAATAACAAGACAGGCGGCCAACGCTGCGCTTGTCAATTGCCATATTCGGGTTCTGCGTGCAGTGTCGAATCCGGGCTTCACTGATGATGCCTGAGTATTGGTATAGAGATCCTGATTGGATGCGTCGTCTTTGCGGTTGTCCTGGGCGGTGTTGTCTCTTGGTAATCTTTCGCTGATGGTTTGCCAGACATGGGCGGGCGGCTGCACCGGTTCGTCATACAGATCTAGTTGTGCAAAGGCTTGCTGCCAGGCGGCCACTTCACGGGCCACGGCGGGATCGTTGGCAATATGGTGTTCATAGCGGCGTCGGGCTCCACCACGCAGGGTGCCCAGCACGTATTCCGCTGCCAGCAGATCGTCGGGTTTGAATTCGTTCATAATCCCAGACACCCCTTCAATTGAGCAAGGCCTCGCCTGATCCAGCTCTTGGTGGTCCCCAAGGGCTGCGCCATCTGTTTGGCGATCGCCGCATGGGAGAGACTATGATAATAGGCAAGAAAAATACTCTGGCGCTGCTCCGCCGACAATTGCTTCATGCAGTCTTCCAGCCTTTGCGAGGACTGGCCCCGTTCAAAAAGCGCCAACGGCCCGGGATCGGTATCGTGCAGCAGATCCATATCATCGTCAACCGAAGGATCGGCAGGCTCAAGGCGACGCAAGCGGTCAATGGCCCGATTACGAACAATATTGGTCATCCACGTCAAGGGTGCACTGTAATCACTATTGTAATTGCCGGCCTTATCCCATATCGTAATAAACACGTCCTGCAGCAATTCGTCAGCCAGTTCGGGGCGCTTGAGCATGCGCAGGGCCACACCATACAGGCGTGGCGACACCTGCACGTATAGCGCTTCGAATGCGTGCCTGTCCTTTCGAGCTATTGCCAAAAGAAGAGTGCGGTGTTGCTGGTCGCCGGTTTGCGCCATGTATTTGCTTATGTGTTTGTCGGTCCGAGTCCCATAGTCACACGAAATTTCAATTGTCGTCAATGCCTTTTCTGTTTCTTATGGCGATATTGCGAAGCTGCAAAGGCAGGGCAGGCAGCCAGGGTGCGCATGCGACCACGACCCGATAAACACGGGTGAAAGAGCATGGGACGCCCCGGTTTTCCAGGGTAAGCAGTGAATCGTTCATACTGTTATTCCAGTCGAAATATTCCTGTAATCCCGGGCCCGCAGCATTGGCTATATTGAGAGCGTTACTTGGGCATCAGTACGGTGTCGATGACATCGATCAAGCCATTTGACTGCATGACATCATAAGTACTGATATTGGCCATGCCGCCAGCCTCGTCCTTGATCTGGATATTCTGTGGGCCATTCATCATCAGCCAGAGCGTTCCGCCCTGTACCGTTTTGAGCATCGCTTTGCCACCATCTTTCTTGATGATTTTCTCCAGGTCGTGCTTGGTGTATTTACCTGCAACGACGTGATATGTGAGTACCGCTGTCAGCTTCTGCTTGTTCTCAGGCTTGAGTAACGTATCTACTGTCCCCGCAGGCAGGGCATTGAAAGCGGCGTTCGTTGGTGCAAAGACCGTAAACGGCCCTTTGCCCTGCAACGTCTCTACCAGGCCGGCGGCTTTTACGGCAGCGACCAGCGTGGTGTGATCCTTCGAATTCATCGCGTTTTCCACAATGTTTTTCTGTGCGAGCATGGGGGCACCGCCAACGCTGACTGTCGCTGCGCCTGCCACGCCTGCGCCGGCCAGCATGCCAGCCAGGACGAGCGAACGAATAAGTGATTTCATGAGAATTCCCTTGTATGAATTATGTGGGTAACATTACCTCACATTGACATATACGCAGGAACGGGCGAATCGGATGCAAGAGTACTAAAAAACTCGAAACGAATTGGGACGCGATAATTCTAATGGTCAGAGATTTGAGAGTTTCATAAAGTCTGCGCGAGAGCCTTGGCTCCGAGTCGCGGCTGTAGCGCCACCTGAAAGATTGACATCGCGTTATTGATCTTACTAACAGCGGAAAATTGATCGCCGACGGCAACCGCATCAGCTTTTTTCCTGATGTGTCATCGATGGCAAGGGCAAATTATCAATAATAAACTTGAGAAATACGATGATTTAGTGTGGTAGCCATTGTCCAACTTGCCTGAGCTGATGGTCAATTATGTGCAAGAGGCATTAAAAAGCATATGCAAAAGGCAGAGATCTTGAGCGATTCCATTTTAGGCTAAATTAAAGCCGTTTTAAGCGTTTATTTGCAAGACCCACTGTTTCGGGTCGGGATGCCGGAAAAATCGCCGTATGGTCGGTGTCTGCTCTCCGTAGCTGCATTATGACAATCAAAGGCCGCCCTTTACTGCAAAACAGGAAGAGAAAGGCGCTGCCAGCGGGGAAATCGCTAGGTTTTCACTAAAGGGTCAAGGCCGCGAACCGGATCGACATTGGCGAGATCCTCTTCAAGCACCCTGCCTCCACTTTTACCTGTGCGCCAAAGGCCATCCTGGCCGATTCAATAAGTAGCGCCGCCATACCACGCATATTTATTTTGCTGATCGTGCATCCATTACCCGCTTTTCTTCGTATATCGCTATGTGAGGTTATTTAACCGAGCAATCTATACCAAGGGAAACCAAGCCTTGTTACGGTTTGGTACCAGCCGGCAGACATATTGTTAGTTGGCCCGCCGTGCTGCATTTGCTTCACGGTTTACTCTATAAGTCCAGGAGTACTTTATGAAAATTATTACCCATTTCGCAGTTGCCATGTGCTTGATTCTAGGTACGGGAGTCACCCTTGCCGCAGATATTACGAGCAAGGAGAATACTCAGGAAAGCATGTCCGACGATAGCAAACTCGATGATGCCAAACCTATCAATGGTGCAGCTAGTGAAAATATGAACAAAGGATCAATGTCTCACGAGGGAATGTCCAAGGAAAGCATGTCCAACGATAGCAAGCCCAAAGAGGGTGTATCCAAAGACAGCATGGGCATGGAAAAAATGAAAAACTAGGGCAGGATCAGCTGCTGAGGGATATTCAGGATCGGGGCCTGCGAATGCAGTCTTCTCGAAAAATACCCTGAAACAATCAATGAGAAAAATAGGTAAGCATTTCTATGATGTTTGCCTATTTTTTTGTTCTTCAAAATTTCGAATCTACGACAGGGGAAAGTTTATCGACCATCGATTGCTATACGGTTACCGATGGATTCTTCTGGATGCTATTAACCGTTAGTCCTTGTCTGACCATTATTTATCTTGGCCTGCGTAATCGTATTGCTATTATGGATTGAATGGGAGTAGTTGAAGTGACTGTTTTGAAGTACATATGAAAAGCAGGAATACTAAGGTGAGTCTGCTTTATTCTCGAATTCGTAAAATGTTCGTTGAAACAGGCAAAAATAGGCGCAGAATGGGCAATAAGATTTCAAATTTGAGAACGTATAATTTTCTATAAACTCAGCTGGTTTTTTGCACCTTCGCACAGGGGGTCAGCGTCTAAAGGAAATACAAGATGGAATATACGAACGGAGTCAAGCTATCGCGGCATGATTTGCTCAATGAGACCGACTCTTCCACTGCGAAGACGACTAACCAAGGCGTACAAGCTAGCGCCGAACAGGCCAACGCCGTAGTTACATCAAGGATGACCCTCAAGGTCAATGGCCAGACTAAGGAGCTCGATCTAGACCTGCGTACCACATTGCTCGATGCACTACGCGATCACCTGCACCTAACTGGTACAAAAAAAGGATGCGATCACGGGCAATGCGGCGCCTGTACGGTTATAGTCAATGGACGTCGGATAAATTCCTGTCTGACCTTAGCGATCTTGCAAGAGGGCGCAGAGATCACTACCATCGAAGGGCTGGGCACGCCCGGCTCGTTACATCCGATGCAGGCTGCCTTCATAAAGCATGATGGTTACCAGTGCGGGTATTGCACATCAGGGCAGATATGTTCTGCAGTCAGTGTTCTTGCTGAAATTCGGGATGGTATTCCGAGTCACGTGAGCGGCGAACTAACGGCAAAGCCTTTACTATCCACGGAAGAGATTCGCGAACGCATGAGCGGTAATATTTGCCGCTGTGGCGCTTATCCGAACATCATTGATGCTATGACGGAAGTGGCCGGGAGCCAGACATGAAAACCTTTACGTATGAGCGTGCTAACACACCTGCTCAGGCTGCGGCCGCAGCAGCTCTCACACCAGGTGCCATGTTCATCGCCGGCGGCACTAATCTGCTGGACCTGATGAAGTTGCAGATTGAGAAACCCGCACATCTTATCGATGTTAATCGTCTGGGACTTGATAAGGTCGAATCCACGCCAGAAGGCGGTTTGCGCCTTGGTGCACTGGTGCGCAACACTGATTTGGCCTCACATGTTGATGTAAGGCGTAATTATGGAGTGCTATCGCGCGCGCTGCTCGCTGGTGCTTCGGGCCAACTTCGCAACATGGCCACTACCGCCGGTAACCTGTTACAGCGCACACGTTGCCCTTATTTCTATGATACGAACCAGCCCTGTAATAAGCGTGAACCTGGCAGTGGTTGTTCGGCCATAGGTGGCTTTAGCCGACATCACGCGGTGATTGGAGGTAGCGAGGCCTGTATCGCGACACACCCCAGTGACATGGCAGTAGCATTGCGGGTGCTAGACGCGTCGGTTGAGACAATCAAGCCAGATGGGTCTGCAAGGGTTATTCCCATTGCCGATTTTTATCGTGCACCCGGTAGCACACCACACTTGGAAACGTTCCTAGAGCAGGGTGAATTGATCACCGCTGTTACGCTGCCAAAGCCGGTGGGTGGCACGCAAATTTACCGCAAAGTCCGTGACCGCGCCTCTTATGCATTTGCGTTGGTTTCGGTGGCGGCTGTCGTACAGCCCGATGGCACGGGATGCGTGGCTATGGGGGGCGTGGCACATAAGCCGTGGCGTGACGAACGGGCGGACCAACAAATGACTCTGGGAGCCAAGGAAGTTAGCGACACATTGTTTGCCGGCGCTACACCGACACAAGAAAATGCATTTAAAGTGGTCTTGGCGCAACGAACGATCGCTGCGGTTATGGCTGAAGGAAGGAACTAATCCATGAAATTCGATACTCCCGCCACAACCAATCCAATTGACCAGATGAAGGTCGTGGGGCAGCCCCACGACCGTATCGACGGCCCGGCCAAGACAACCGGCACGGCCCGCTACGCCTATGAACGCCATGATGCTGTACCCGATGCAGCCTACGGCTTCTTGGTTGGCTCGGCAATAGCGAAGGGCCGGATCCTGTCCTTCAATTTGGATGACGCACAGCGTGCCCCTGGTGTGCTGACTATCGTTACCTACTTAAACGCCGGCAAGCTTGGGAAGGGGACATATAACACTGCCAAACTGTTGGCGGGTCCCGAGATCCAGCACTATCACCAAGCTCTGGCGGTGGTCGTGGCCGAAACCTTCGAGCAGGCCCGTGCAGCGGCCATGTTAATTCACGTGGACTACGAGCGTAGCGAAGGCGCATTCGACATGGCCGCCGCGTGCGATGATGCAGTGATTCCGCCACCCATTTTTGGAATCGATCCTGCAGATACGTCCGTGGGTGATTTTGCAGGCGCATTCGCGAATGCCGAGGTGAAGCTGGATGCTACTTACACAACACCGGACCAAACCCACGCCATGATGGAGCCGCATGCCTCTACTGCGGCCTGGAATGACGGCAAGTTGACACTATGGACTTCGAACCAGATGGTCGCTTGGACGGCAGATGATGTTGCAAAGACACTGGGAATCTCTAAAGAAAATGTTCGCCTAATCGTGCCGTACGTGGGAGGGGGATTTGGCAGCAAGCTGTTCCTTCGAGCCGATGCTTTGATGGCGGCACTGGGCGCACGCGCTGCCGGACGCCCGGTGAAAGTTGCACTGACCCGCCCATTCATCGCCAACAACACAGTGCATAGAGCAGCAACGATACAGCGCATTCGTATTGGCACAGCTGCGGACGGTCGCATCAGCGCCATCGCCCATGAGACGTGGTCGGGCAACTTACCCGATGGCGTGCCTGAAGCCGGCGCCATGCAGACGCGTTTGCTCTATGCTGGTGCGAATCGATTGACAGCCACGCGCCTCGCTGTAGTCGACCTACCCGAAGCCAATGCCATGCGCGCACCTGGTGAAGCGCCCGGTTTGATGGCACTGGAAGTGGCTATGGATGAGGCAGCACAGGCGGTAGGGATGGATCCCATCGAGTTCCGCATCATCAACGACACTCAAGTTGATCCAGAAAAGCCCGAGCGTCCTTTCTCGAAGCGACAGTTGAACGAATGCCTGCGGTTGGGCGCTGAGCACTTTGGGTGGGGCAAGCGAAATTGCACGCCGGGACAGGTGCGGGATGGCCGTTGGTTGGTGGGCATGGGCGTGGCTGCCGGCTTGCGAAACAATCTAGTCATGAATTCAGCTGCGCGCGTGCGCTTGAATGACTTGGGAAATTTGACGGTCGAAACCGACATGACCGACATCGGTACCGGTAGCTACACAATCCTTGCGCAGACCGCTGCCGAAATGATGGGCGTGCCGCTGGAACGTGTGACGGTGCACCTTGGTGATTCGAGTTTCCCGATATCGGCTGGCTCGGGCGGTCAGTGGGGAGCCAACAGTGCCGCCTCCGGTGTTTATGCCGCCTGTCTCAAGCTTCGACAGACTGTGGCCGAGCGGCTCGGCCTGGACCCTGCCACTGCTCAGTTCGCTGGCGGCCAGGTGCAAGATGGCGAGCACCGCTTTGCTTTAGAAAAAGCGGCGGTTGACTCCGAGATTGTGGCTGAAGACACGATAGAATTCGGCGATTTGAACAAGCAGTACCAACAATCGACGTTCGCAGCGCACTTTGTGGAAGTTGGTGTGGATGAGGCTACAGGGGAAATTCGCATCCGTCGCATGCTGGCAGTGTGTGCAGCGGGCCGGATCTTAAACCCGAAGTCGGCGCGTAGCCAGGTAATCGGCGGCATGACGATGGGGGTTGGGGCCGCCTTGATGGAAGAAATGGCGGTTGACAAGCGTGTAGGCTTCTTTGTCAATCACGATCTTGCGGGATACGAGGTGCCGGTCCATGCCGACATACCGCATCAGGAAGTCATATTCCTGGAGGAAGATGATCCCGTGTCATCTCCCATGAAGGCCAAGGGTGTTGGTGAGCTCGGATTATGTGGTGTGGCCGCAGCAATAGCCAATGCGGTGCAAAACGCTACCGGGGTGCGGATACGTGATTATCCGGTGACTTTGGACAAACTGATCTCCAAGTTACCGGAAGTCGCATAATTCTTTTCAACGTGCCCCACGGACAACATTCCAAGTTGGGGCTCATCAACGATATGATGAGCCCCATCCTGTTGACCCATTTCTGTGTTTCCGGCTGCGAGGCCGTAGCAATGACATTCAGATCGGTTAAGGCGCGTGCCAGTTGAATCGTCATTGAACCTACCCCCGGCGCCGCCAATGACCACGATGGCGTTCGCAGCGCCGCCTACAGCCTGTTGCATGTGCAGGCGGTCAAAGCAAACCCTCCGGCGCAGTATCTATATGGACTTTCATATCGGGTTATCCTTTCTGGCAAGTTGCGGTTCGTTGGCAAAGGTTGATTCGCCATGTTGGACTAGCTTGCGTCCGGATAGTTTACGCAAGGCGACGTAGAAAACCGGGGTCAGAAACAGGCCGAACAGGGTGACACCCAGCATGCCGGCGAACACCGTGACGCCTGTAGCTGCACGAATTTCTGCACCGGCACCATGGGAGAACAACAGCGGCACGGTGCCAGCGATGAAGGCAATGGAGGTCATGATGATCGGACGCAGACGCAGATGGCAGGCTTCCAGGGCCGCCTCTATGATGCCGCTGCCCTGCATTTCCAGTTCACGGGCGAACTCAACGATCAGGATCGCATTCTTGCATGCCAGGCCCATCAGCACCACCAGGCCGACCTGTACGAATACATTGTTGTCGCCACCGGTTAGCCACACGCCGAACAGCGCGGACAACAGACACATTGGCACGATCAGGATCACGGCCAGCGGGAGCGTCCAACTCTCGTATAACGCGGCAAGTACCAGGAACACCAGCAGCACGGCTAGCGGGAACACCACTAGTGCAGCTTTGCCTTGCGTCGCCTGTTGGTAGCTAAGGTCCGTCCATTCGAATTGCATGCCAGGCGGCAGCACCCTCTGCGCCAATTCGGCGATTTTGCCCATCGCTTCATTCGAAGACAGCACGTGCGGATCAGCGCCGCCGGCCAGGTCGGCGGCCGGATAGCCATTGAAGCGCATCACCGGATCGGGGCCGAAGGTCTGTTTGATCTTCACGACGCTGCCGATCGGCACCATCTCGCCGCGGTCATTGCGGGTGCGCAGATTGGCGATGTCTTCAACATCGTCGCGGAACTCGGCGTCAGCCTGCGCGATTACCTGCCAGGTGCGGCCGAACTGGTTAAAATCATTGACGTAGGCCGACCCCAGATAGGTCTGTAATGTGTCGAAGACACTGGTCAATGGTACACCCTGAGCCTTGGCCTTGACCCGGTCCACTTCTGCGTCAAACTGCGGCACGTTGGCTCGATAGCTGCTGGCCGGATAGGTCATGCCAGGCGTCTGCGAAATCGCGCCTTGCAACGCCCCCATAACATTTTGCAGTGCGCCGTATCCCATCCCTGCGCGATCTTCAACGTACAGGGAATAGCCTGCGCCATTGCCAAGTCCCAGGATCGGCGGCGGCAAGATTGAGAACGTGATGCCTTCCTTCAATGCAGAAATCTTCTGGCTGATCTCAGCATTGATTTGGGCGGCACTGCGTTTGCGTTCAGAAAACGGCTTCAGGACAGGGAAAGTCACACCTGTATTCGGTGAATTTGTGTTCTGCAATGGGTTGAAGCCCGGAAATGTCACCGT